>NZ_JAWLFS010000122.1:0-9122 GCF_041685465.1 Rhodosalinus sp.
CCGGCAGGGTGGGCACCACGTCGCCCAGAGGTTGACGACAACCGGGCGTCCGTCCTCCGCGAAGGCGGCGAGCTCCACGGGCGGCCCCTCCGGCGCGGGCAGCACGAGGGGCGGCATCGCGATCTCGCGCTCGTCCCCGAGGTCGAGGAGAATCGCCTGCCAGACCACGACACCGGCCCAGAGCGCCGCGATCAGCGGAACGGGCCGTGTGCCGCGCAGGACCGCGGCCGCCCCGGCCGCCGCCACCGCGAGCCCGGCTCCCCAGGGGCTGAAGCCGCCCTGCCAGACCGCGACGACGCGGAGCGGTTCTGCCGCGAAACTCTCCCAGTGCTGCAGGACGTGCCCCAGCCGCGCGCCCAGGGCCCCTGCGAGCACGATCCACACCGAGCGCGTCGCAAGGCTCCGATCCTGCGCGACCCGGGCCAGACCCTCCGCGGCGAGCAGGAACGCCCCCATCCCCGCCACCGCCGCGAACCGCGGCAGGCTCAGGACGACGGGGCCGAGTTCGATGGCTGACATGGTTTCCGGTCCCGTGCGAATTCGGAGGGCAGGGCGCCCTCGCCAGAGGCGGTCGCGCCCGCCGCGACCGAGACATGCGCGTCGCCCTACGCGGCCATCGGCTGTCCGTCCAGCCCGCCTCTCCGAACAGCCCGGTGCGGCAGGTCAGTCGCCCTCGGCCACCGGCGACACGGTCCGGGGTCGGCCGATGTCGCGCAGGTCCCGACGGCGAGACCGCCGTCGCGCTGCTCCGGCCGAGGATCGACACCGACAGGATGCAGACGCCCCGACCACTTCGCCGAGACCGTGGCCGAGGACGCGCAGGCGGTCATGGTCCCCGACGGCGCAGGCTGGCGCTGCGCCAAGGCGCTCGCGGATCCGCCGAAGGTCAAGCCGCCGCCTCGTCGCCCCGGTGCACTCCGATCGAAAGGTCTGGCTCTGCGTTCGGGAACGCGTCCTGTCGCTGCGCGTCCCGGGAAGCTGCGGTGCCATCGTCGCCGCCGGACGCACCCGGTCTCTCTGACGTTCCCCCTCGATCCGGAAAGTCACCGGTTGCGCGTGCCGGCATCAACCCTCCGCCGCGCCGTCCACCTCGATGAAGCGGCGGCGCAACGCGTCCGGCAGGGCGAGCTTGCCCGAGCGGTCCGCCGCGATCAGCACGATCACGCAGCGGAAGCGCGCGGTGCAGCGGCCCTCGGACCAGAGCTCGCTCTCGAGCGTGAAGGAGGTGCGGCGAATCTCCGTGCAGCGCATGGCGACGACGTAATCCGGCTCCCCCCGCATCTCGGCGAGCCAGTCGATCTCGCCCCGGCGGATCACGGTGACATGCGGCGCCTCCGGCCCGACAACGCCCCGCTCGACGAAATAGCGGATGCGCGCCGTCTCGAACCAGACCATGTAGGCGGCGTTGTTGACGTGGCCGAGCTGATCCAGTTCGCCCCAGCGCACGCGGTCGGCGATGGCGAAGGGCCAGGGCGCGGGCAGGCCGGCGGCGGTCTGCTCCTCCGCCGAAAGGGGGGTGTGGTAGCGCAGCGTCATGGCCCGCTCGCTAGCCCGGCGGCGCGGAGGGTGCAAGCGTCAGCCCCGCGGGATGTCGAAGCCCGGGGCCGCGAGCTCGAAACCCTCGAAGCGGAAGCCGGGCGAGACCGTGCAGCCCATGAGCGCCCAGCCCGCACCCGCCGCCGTCGCCTGCCAGTGGTGCGCCGGCACGCGGATCTGCGGCCGCTCCCCGGCGAGCACCGCCGGCCCGAGCCGGTGGTCCTGCGCCGGCCCGTCCTCTGTCGCCGCGATCGAGAGCGTGGCCGGCGTGCCCGCGTAGAAATGCCAGATCTCGTCGGCGTCCACCCGGTGCCAGTGGCTGCGCTCGCCGGCCTTCAGCAGGAACCAGATGCAGGTGCCCGCCGGGCGCGCGCCCTCCGCCGCCTCCGCACGCCATGTCTCGCGGAACCACCCGCCCTCGGGGTGCGGCGCGAGGCCGAGAGTCTCGATGATCCGGTCCGGGTCCTGGGGATGGGGCATTGTCACCTCGTGTTGGTTGGGGCGTGCCCGTCGCGGGCGCTGGGCATGCTAGCCCGTGGCCGGGGGCGCGGCCAGCGCCGGCCGACGCTGGCGTGCCCGGAAGGTGCGCGGCCGCCCGGCCCGTCGCGACGGTGCGGAACGGCATGGTGCGACATGCGTTCCATCATTGCGTCCGGTTCGATACTGTGTCGATGTCGGGATCGAAATTTGGAACGAGGAGGTTTCGCGATGAGGACTTGGCTGATCGGCGCTATGGGCGCCGCGATCATGGCGCTGGGCGCCTGTGAGAACCTGACGAGCGAGCAGCGCACGGTCGCGGGGGCCGCCGGCGGCGCGGCGGGCGGGTTGATCGCCGCCGACGTCTTCGGGGCGGACGATGACTGGCGCCTGATCTCGGCGCTCGCTGGCGCGGCCGCCGGCACGGTCGTGGCGCAGAACCAGGAGACCGGGATGTGCGCCTATGCCCGTGGCGACGGGACCTACTACCGCGCGCCCTGCCAGTAAGGGGTACGCCCCCGCGGGTGACCGCGGGGGCGCACCTTGCTGCGAGCGCGGCCAGACGGTCAGCCGGGGTATCCTGGCTGAGCCAGATGTCCGTCATCCGGTCCGGCCCGTAGAGCCCGTCACCTCGCGCCCCCCGGCCCGGAGGTCAGCGGCCCGGATGCCCGGACGTGTCGCCGCCGGCGTGACGTGCAGGAGCGCCCCGCCGACGCGTGCGGCGAAGCGCGCCCGCTCCATCAGGCCCGGAGTACGCCGCGCCCGGCGTAGCGCGCCGCCGTCCCCAGCATCTCCTCGATGCGGATAAGCTGGTTGTATTTCGCGAGCCGGTCGGAGCGCGCCAGCGAGCCCGTCTTGATCTGTCCGCAGTTCGTCGCCACCGCGAGATCGGCGATGGTGGCGTCCTCCGTCTCGCCCGAGCGGTGGGACATGACGTTGGTCATGCCGGCGCGGTGCGCCATCTCCACGGCCGCGAGCGTCTCGGTCAGCGTGCCGATCTGGTTCACCTTCACGAGCATCGAGTTGCCGCAGCCGCGCGCGATCCCCTGGGCGAGACGGTCGGGGTTCGTCACGAAGAGGTCGTCGCCGACGAGTTGCACCGCGCCGCCGAGGCGCTCGGTGAGCAGCTTCCAGCCCTCCCAGTCGTCCTCGGCGCAGCCGTCCTCGATCGAGAGGATCGGGTAGTCGGCGCAGAGCGACGCGAGCCAGTCGACGTTCTCGGCCGGGGTGAGCGTCTTGCCCTCCCCGGACAGGACATAGCGGCCGTCCTTGAAGTATTCCGTCGAGGCGCAGTCGAGCGCGAGCTGGATGTCCTCGCCGGGGCGGTACCCCGCCGTCTCGATGGACGTCAGGATGAAGTCGAGCGCGTCCCGGGTGGAGTTCAGGTTCGGCGCGAAACCGCCCTCGTCGCCCACGCCGGTGGCGAGCCCGGCAGCCGAGAGCTCCTTCTTCAGCGTGTGGAAGACCTCCGCGCCCATGCGGATGCCCTCGCGCATGGTCTCGGCGGCGACGGGCATGATCATGAATTCCTGCACGTCGATCGGGTTGTCGGCGTGCTCGCCGCCGTTGACGATGTTCATCATCGGCACCGGCAGCACCCGCGCCTGGGCGCCGCCGACGTAGCGGAAGAGCGGCAGCGCCGTGGCTTCCGCCGCCGCCTTCGCCACGGCGAGCGAGACGCCGAGGATCGCGTTGGCGCCGAGGCGGCCCTTGTTCGGCGTGCCGTCGAGCTCGATCATCGTCTCGTCGATCTCCACCTGTTCGGTGGCGTCGAGCCCGACGAGCGCCTCGGCGATCTCGCCGTTGACCGCGGCCACGGCCTCCAGCACGCCCTTGCCGAGGTAGCGGCCCTTGTCGCCGTCCCGCCGCTCGACCGCTTCATGCGCGCCGGTGGACGCGCCCGAGGGCACCGCCGCGCGGCCCATCGCGCCGTCCTCCAGCGTCACGTCGACTTCGACGGTCGGGTTGCCCCGGCTGTCGAGGATCTCGCGCGCGTGGATGTCGATGATGGTCGTCATGGCCGCTGGCCTCCCGTCCCGTGTCCGATGCCGCGCGCCTCATACCGGTGCCGCGGCGGAACGGGAAGGGCGGCGGGCGATGTTTTCGCTCAGCGTGGTGCGGTGGCCCCCGGGCTCACCGGCCCGGCAGCGACGGCGCCGCGGCGCCGGCCGAGCCGCGCCTCGCGCCAGAGCGTGTAGAGGCCCGAGCCCACGATCAGCGCCGCACCGGCGAGCGTCGGGGCATCGGGCCGCTCGCCGAAAACGAGCACGCCGATCACCAGCGCGAAGACGAGCCGCGAATAGCGGAAGGGTGTGATCGCCGCGACCTCGCCCATGCGCATCGCCTGCGTGAGCGACCAGTAGCCCGCGACGCCGAGCACGACCGCCCCCGCGAGCATCCCGAGCGTCGCCCCCGAGGGAACGGTCGCGCCGCCCGTGAGCGCGAGGAGCACCGCGCCCGTCGGGATCAGCATGGAAAAGCCCCAGGCCGACAGCACCACCGAGGAGGTTGCCCGCGGCACCGCCCGCGTCGCCAGATCGCGCGTGGCCAGCCCCGCGACACCGAGAAGCGCGAAGAGCGAGGCGGGCTCGAAGGCCGCCGTGCCCGGACGGATCACGATCAGCACGCCGATGAACCCGGCGCCGATCGCGCTCCAGCGCCGCCAGCCCACCGGCTCGCGGAAGACCAGCGCCGCGCCCAGCGTCACGGCGAGCGGCATCGCCTGCAGGATCGCCGAGGCCGAGGACAGCGGCGTCAGCACGATCGCCGTGACGAAGCCGAAGGTGCCCGTGAGTTCGCCGAGATTGCGCAGGACCACCGCCCGCGACAGGAAGACCGGCGAGACGAGGCGCTCGTTCCGCATCGCCGCGAGCAGCGCGAAGCCGGCCGCGCCGCCCGCGCCGAGCATCATCAGGATCTGTCCGGGCGGCACGATGGCGCCCATCCACTTGACGAACATGTCCTCGATGGCGAAGGCGGCCATCGCCCCCACCATCAGCAGGATGCCTCTCAGGTTTTCCGCCATGTGCCGCGCCTCCGTGCCCGCCGTTACGCCCCTTCGCAAGTGAGGGAAAGGGCCGAGGTGGCCGGCGCGCCCTGCGTCCGCGCAGGGCCGCAGTGCGGCGATCAGGCGCTCGCGCCGGCGCGCGCGGCGGTCAAGGCAGCGAAGGTGGCGAGCGCCTCGAGCGCCTCGGCCAGCCGCGCGTCGTCGAGCGTCAGCGCAACGCGCAGGTGGCCGGCCGCGGCCGCGCCGAAGCTCTCGCCCGGCATCGCCGCGATGCGGTGCGCGTCGAGCAGTGCCTCGGCAAAGACCGTGCCGCTCATCCCGGTGGGCCGGATGTCGAGCATGGCGTACATCGCGCCCTGTGCCGGCAGCAGCCGCAGGCCCGGCCGCCCCGCGAGCACCCGCCGGGCAAGGTCGCGCCGCCGCCGGAAGGGGGCGGCGATCTCCGCTTCCAGAGCGGGGTCCGAGAGCGCGACGAGCCCCGCGTCCTGGATGAACCCCGGCAGGCCATAGGTCGTCACCGTGGCGAGGTCCGCCATCCGTGCGATCGCCGCCTCCGGCCCCACGATCCAGCCGAGGCGGGAGCCGGTCATCGCGTGGCTCTTCGAGAGCGAGCCCGCGACGAGCGTGCGTTCGGACATGCCCGGAAGGGCCCGCGGGCTCAGGTGCACGCCCTCCCAGACCTGCGTGTCGTAGACCTCGTCCGAGATCAGCCAGAGACCGCGGCGCCGGCAGAGCTCTGCGAGGCCCTCGAGCGTTGCACGGTCATAGACGGCGCCTGTCGGGTTGTTGGGCGTGTTGATCAGGAGCGTCCGCGCGCCTTCGGCCGCTGCCTCCACGTCGGGTGCGCGCGGCTGGAACCCGTCTTCCGGGCGCGTCGGCACAGTGACCGGCACGCCGCCCGCCGCGCGGATCGTGCCGGGGTAGGTGGCGTAATAGGGATCGAGGTGCAGCGCCCGGTCGCCCGGATCGAGCACCGCCATCTGCGCGGCAAAGAGCGCGGCCTGCCCGCCCGCGGTGATCAGAACGTTCTCCGCCCGGGTGGGCACGCCGGTGCGGGCTTCGACCCGTTCGGCGACCGCCGTGCGCAGCGCCGGCAGGCCGGGAGCGACCGTGTAGCCCGTGTGCCCCGCGGTCGCCGCGGCATGCATCGCGTCGAGGATCGGGCGCGGCGTGGGGCGGTCGTGCTCGCCCACCGTGAGGTCGAGCACCGATTGACCGGCCGCCTGCATGGCCCGGGCGCGGTGGAAGAGGTCCCATCCGTCGGAGCCGCCCTCGGTGATCCCCTCGATCCGCCGCGATAGCTGCATCATGCTCTCCCGTCATCTGCGCCGGTCAGAGGCACGCGCCCGATGGTGCTGTCAATCCCGGGCATGGCTTGACGACAGCGCGCCGCGAGACACGATAGAGTCCGAAGGAGGCCGCGATGCCCGCACGTCTGGAACATGTGAATGTCACCGTCTCGGACCCGCACGCCACCGCGGCGATGCTCGGGCGGCTTTTCGGCTGGCGCATCCGCTGGGAGGGGCCGGCGAAGCACGACGGGTATACCGTCCACGTCGGCGACGCGTTCGACTATCTCGCCGTCTACCGCGCGCCGGCGGACTACGAGGGCGCGGGCCAGCGCCCGCCCGTGGACAGCTACGCCACGCGCGGCGGGCTCAACCACGTCGCGATCGTCGTCGACGACCTCGACGCCGTGGAGGCACGGGTGCGGGCGGAGGGCTACACGCCCGAAAACCACGCCGATTACGAGCCGGGCCGCCGCTTCTATTTCCGCGACCGCGACGGGATCGAGTTCGAGGTCGTGAGCTACGCCTGACGCACGCGCACGGCGGCGCCGGCCCCCGGGATGCGGGCACCGGGGGCGCCGTCGCCCGCCGGTCGACGCGCGGCCGGCTGAGCCTCGGCCCGCGGCATCCTTTTGTCGGGCCGTTCCCGCCCGGCACTGCCGAGTGCTTTGCCGTGCCTCCCCGGCTCACCCCCCGGTCCGAACGTCCCGTGCCAATCCGGCGAGGGGCGTGACGCGCCGCGAGACGGCACCACTTGAGGCAGAGACCCGATGTGCCGGGCGGGCGGTGTCCTGCGGCGCCCGCTGGATGACACCCATCAGGGGGCCGACGTCTGCGACAGCCTTACCGCGGCGCCGAGTCCAGGGCAAGGCGAGCCCCGGGATCCCGCAGCGCCTGCAGGCGGCGGGCCGCGTGCATTGCGAAACGGCGCGTGACCGCCGCGCGCCGTGACGCGGCGAGGCGGGTCTCGGGCGCCATCCGCAGCATTTCGCCACCGTAGCCGTCGGCGACGATCACCCCGGTCTCCGCCGGCAGGAGGTCGAGAGGGAAATCCGCCCCGACCGCCCAGAAAAACCGGTCGCCCCACTCGGGATACCGGTGCCACTTGCGGTCGGAGACGAAATCGGCGCGCGAGGACTTGCACTCGACCACCCAGAGGTCGCCTTTCGGCCCGAGCGCCAGGAGATCGAGCCGCACGCCGCGGACGGGCACGAACTCTTCGACGCAAGCGAAGTCGAGGGTCGCGAGATGGCGTGCGGCGCCACGGGCGATCACCTGCCCGGGCGAGAGATCGGACGATGCGGTATCCTGGGGCATGCCGCTCTTCTGACGAACGACCGCAGGCGGCACAAGGAAAGCCTCACGCGCCCCTTGTCCGTGCGCCGTCACGGGGCTACCTGATTTCTCGACGGGCACTGCCGTTCGCGTAGACGGTTGCATTCCGGTGGCCTTAAGCAAATCCGAGGGAGCTGGCTCTGTCCGGGCCCTGGTCCGGTTACCTGGCGCCCACCTGTACACGCAGGTCCTCGGGAATGAGATAACCATACGGTTCCGGCGGTCCCGTCACACGCTGCACCTGATCGAACGGCGCGCCGCGCCGAGGATGCGGAATGCCCCGGACAGGGCAGGGCGATCCTGACCTGTCGCGCCCCGCCGGAAACGCCGGGCGATGTCCAGAGCCCGCCTTGTCCGATCGCCTCGAGGGGCAGCCGTCCGGGGGGGTGGTCGCCATCGGCCCGACCCCGAGCACGGGGCGACGGGGCCACGGGGGTGCGCGACAGGCGTGCGTTCCGGGCCGGGTCTGCTGATGGGTTTCGCCGGCCTTTGCCGCTCATGGTGTCGAGACCGGCGCCTGCGTTACGTCCGGGCGCCGATGGTGTCGCATTGATGTCCCCGTCCATGTCCCTCGGGTCACGCGGGCTGTCCTCCCGATGACGGGAACGCGGGTCGCATTGCGCGGGGCCGGTCAGGGACGCTACTTGCGGCGGGATCGGATTCGGACGTGGACGATGGCGGGCGACGACAGGTTGCGGAGACTGGAGGCGCGGGCGGGCGCCCCGCTGCGGGCGGGGGGCTGGCTTCTGGCCGTGGCAGGGACGCTCTGGCTCGTGCAGGCCTTCGCCGCCGCGCAGGCCGTCGCGGCGTGGATCGCCGGCGCGGGTGGCGCGGGCGTCGGATGGGCCGCGGGCTTCGTCGCCGCGGGGCTCCTGCGCGCGGGGCTCGAGCACGCGGGCGGTGGCCTTGTCCACCGCGCCGCCGACCGCGCCGTGGCGGAGGAACGCGCCGCGCTTCTGGCGCGCGAGGCGCGGCGGCCCGAGGGCGGGCCGGCCTCGGCCGAGGTCGCGGCGCTCGCCACGCAGAAGCTCGCGGCGCTGACGCCCTACCTGACACGCTACAAGCCCGCGATGCTGCGGGTGCGACTGATCCCGCCGCTCATCCTCCTGGCGAGCCTCTCGGTCTCCTGGGCGGTGGCGCTGGTCCTTCTCGTCGCGGGGCCGCTCATCCCGGTCTTCATGGCGCTCGTCGGCATGGCCGCGCGCGAGGCGAGCGAGAAGCAGATGGCCGAGATCGGCGACATGAACGCGCTGCTGATCGACCGCATCGCCGCGCTGCCCGACATCCGCCTGCTGGATGCCACCGCCCGCGCGGAGGCGGATTTCGCCGCGCGGGCGGAGGGGCTGCGCGCGCGCACCATGGCGGTGCTGCGGGTGGCCTTCCTGTCGTCCACGATTCTCGAGCTTTTCTCGGCGCTCGGCGTGGCGCTGGTGGCCGTCTACGTGGGCTTCACGCTGCTCGGCGAGATCGGCATCGGC
>NZ_JAWLFS010000123.1:0-9009 GCF_041685465.1 Rhodosalinus sp.
GTCACGCGACCCTTCGCGGTCGGGTCCCCCGCGGCGCGCATTGCGCCCGGCGGGATCCCGCGATCCTCCGCCACCCCGGGGCCTGCGCGCCCCGTCTCGGAAAGCCACGGCGACGGCGCATCGCGGAGCCGAACCGCCCGCGCCCGGCACGACCAGCCTCGGCACCGCGCCGCCGGCGCGGCCCCGGCGCCCGCCATGCACCGCGGCAACAACCCCCCCGACATGCCGGCGGGCTGCGCCGCCCTGCCGGGGCGCGAGAGCCGGGCGGTCGCGCGCCGCGTGTCAACGGAGGCCCCGGCGCGCGGGCGCCCGCCCGACCTACCGCCCGCCCACGCCCGGCACGGCCCCGGGGCCGACCCGCTGCGGCCGCACCGCCCCGCGCGCGCCTCTGCCGGCCCATCATCCTGGCTCAAATACTCCGGGGGGAGTCGCCCGCAGGGCGACGGGGGGCAGCGCCCCCCTGACACCGTGTCAGGGCGCACCACCCCCTGCGAGCGCGCGCCAGCCGATGTCGCTGCGCCAGACGCCCCCCGGCCAGTCCACGGCGCGCACCATCGCATAGGCGCGCTCGGCCGCCTCCTCGAGCGTCGCGCCGCGCGCGGTGAGGGTCAGCACCCGTCCCCCGGCGGAGACGAAGCGCCCGTCCCTGCGCGCCGTGCCGGCGTGGAAGCACTGGTGAAAACTGTCCTCGGGCAGATCCTCCAGCCCGCCGATCGCCTCGCCCCCGGCGTAGGACCCCGGATAGCCCTCGGCCGCCATCACGACCGTCATCGCGTGGTCCTCGCCCCAGTTCGCGCGGCAGCCGGCGAGCCGCCCCTCGGCCACGGCATGCATCAGGTCGAGCGCCTGCGCGCCGAGGCGCAGCATCAGCACCTGCGCCTCCGGGTCGCCGAAGCGCGCGTTGACCTCGACGAGGCGGGGCTGACCTGCGTCGATCATCAGCCCCGCGTAAAGGACGCCCGAATAGGGCGTGCCGCGCCGCGCCATCTCGGCGACGACCGGTTTCACGATTTCCTCGAGCGCGCGGGTCTCGACCTCCGGCGTCATCACCGGCGCGGGAGAGTAGGCGCCCATGCCGCCGGTGTTGGGGCCGGTGTCGCCCTCGCCGATGCGCTTGTGGTCCTGCGCCGTGCCGAGGGGGAGGACGTCCGTCCCGTCCACCAGCACGAAGAAGCTCGCCTCCTCGCCGCGCATGAACTCCTCGATGACCACCTCCGCGCCGGCCGCGCCATGCGCGCCGGCGAGCATCGCGTCCACCGCACCCTCGGCCTCGGCCACGGTCTCGGCCACGACGACGCCCTTGCCGGCGGCGAGGCCGTCGGCCTTGACCACGATCGGCGCGCCTTCGGCGCGGATATGGGCTTTCGCCGCAGCGGCCTCGGTGAAGCGCGCCCAGCGCGCGGTGGGCGCGCCGCAGGCGTCGCAGATCTCCTTGGTGAAGGCCTTCGACGCCTCCAGTCGCGCCGCCGCGGCCGAGGGGCCGAAGACGGCGAGCCCCGCCTCGCGCAGCCGGTCGGCGACGCCGGCGGCGAGCGGCGCCTCCGGTCCGACGATCACGAGCTCCATCGCCTCCTCCTCGCAGAGCGCGAGCACCTCCGCCGTGTCGCAGGGGTCGACCGGCGCGCAGGTCGCGATCCCGGCGATGCCGGCGTTGCCGGGCGCGACGATCAGCTTGTCGCACTTGGGGTTCTGCAGCGCCGCCCAGGCGAGCGCGTGCTCGCGCCCGCCGCCGCCGAGAATGAGGATGTTCATCGCGCCGGTGCCCTCCTGCCGATTGTCCCGCCTGATAGGCAGCGCCGCGGATGGCTGCAAGCCGCCGTGGAACAGAGCCGCCGGCCCCGGGTTGGGGAGACAGGCACCATCTTTTCGAACGGAGGTCCCGATGGCCCGACTCGACGGGAAGACCGTGGCGATCCTCGCCACCCACGGCTTCGAACAGTCCGAACTGGAGCAGCCGCGCGAGGCGCTCGCGCAGGCCGGCGCGACGGTGCACGTCATCGCTCCCGAGACCGAGGACATCACAGGCTGGAACGGATCGGACTGGGGCGGCGCGATGCCGGTCGACCGCCCCCTCGGCCTCGCCGATCCGGCCGACTACGATGCCGTGGTGCTGCCGGGCGGGCAGATCAACCCGGACATCCTGCGCACCAAGCCCGAGGCGGTCGATTTCGTCCGCGCGATCTGGGCCGCGGGCAAGCCCGTCGCCGCGATCTGCCACGGGCCGTGGATGCTCATCGAGGCCGGTGTCGCCACGGGCCGGAAGATGACCTCCTATCCCTCGATCCGCACCGACGTCGAGAACGCGGGTGGCCACTGGGAGGACTCCGAGGTCGTCGCCGACGCGGGGCTGGTCACCAGCCGCAACCCCGGCGACCTGCCCGCCTTTTCCGAGCGCCTGATCGACGAAATCGCCGAGGGCGGTCCCTACGCCCGCGCGGCCTGAACCGCGGGCCCGTCGCCGCGCCGCGCGGCAGGGCGGGCCGCTCGGGTCCTGCGCCTGCGGCCCCGGCCCCGCTTTCCCTCCGACGCGGGATCGGGCATGGTCCGAGCCATGGCCGATCTGATCGAGGACGACGCGCCCGGGGCCAATGCGCCCGAGTTCTCCGTCTCGGAGATTTCCGGCGCGGTGAAGCGGGTGATCGAGGGGGAGTTTCCGCACGTGCGCGTGCGCGGCGAATTGGGCCGCGTCTCGCGCCCGCGGTCGGGGCACGTCTACCTCGACCTCAAGGACGAGCGCGCGGTGCTCTCGGGCGTGATCTGGCGCGGCGTCGCGGGCCGGCTCGCCACGCAGCCCGAGGAGGGGCTGGAGGTCGTGGCGACCGGGCGCCTCACCACCTTTCCGGGCCAGTCGCGCTATCAACTTGTGATCGAGGACCTGCGCCCGGCGGGGCAGGGGGCGCTCATGGCGCTGCTCGAACAGCGCAAGAAGGCGCTCGCGGCAGAGGGGCTCTTCGAGGAGGGGCGCAAGCGCGCGCTCCCGTACCTGCCGGAGGTGATCGGCGTCGTCACCTCGCCCTCGGGCGCGGTGATCCGCGACATCCTGCACCGCCTGCGCGACCGTTTCCCGCGCCGCGTGCTGATCTGGCCCGTGGCGGTGCAGGGCGCGGCCTGCGCGCCGGAGGTCGCGACCGCCATCCGCGGCTTCAACGCGCTGGACCCCGGCGGCGCGATCCCGCGGCCCGATCTGCTGATCGTGGCGCGCGGCGGCGGCTCGATCGAGGATCTCTGGGGCTTCAACGAGGAGGTCGTCGCCCGCGCCGCGGCCGAGAGCACGATCCCGCTGATCTCCGCCGTCGGGCACGAGACCGACACGACGCTGATCGACTTCGTCGCCGACCGCCGCGCGCCGACGCCCACGGCGGCGGCGGAACTCGCCGTGCCGGTCCGCCTCGAGCTGCTGTCCACGCTCGACGCGCAGGGCGGGCGGCTCACCCATGCCGTCTCGGCGGCCATGGCGCGGCGGGGCGAGCGGCTGCGCGATCTGGCGCGCGGGCTGCCGCGGGCCGAGACGCTGCTCGACTGGCCGCGCCAGCGGCTCGATTCGCTCGCCGACCGGCTTCCGGCGGCGCTGCGCACCGGGGTGCAGGCGCGCCGGGTCGCGCTTTCGGAAGCGGGCGGGAGCCTGCGGCCCGCGCTTCTCGCCCGCGCCGTCGCCGGGGAGCGGCGGCGGGCGGCGGCGACGGCGCCGCGCCTCGCCCCGGCGCTCGGCCGGCGCGTGGCGGCGGCGCGCGAGGCGCTGGAGGCGCGGAGCGGGCGGCTCACCCTGCGCCCGGTGCAGGCCGAGATCACGCGGGAGGGCCGCCGCCTCGCCGATCAGGGCGCGCGGCTCGACGCGGCCTTCGCGCGCCTCGTCGCGGACCGTCGCAGCCGCCTCGACGCCGCCGACCGCCTGCGCGAGACGCTGGGCTACCGCGCGACGCTCGCACGCGGCTATGCCGTGGTGCGCGGCGACGGCGCGGTGCTCACCCGCAAGGCGGAGGCGGCCGCGGCCCGCGCGCTGGAGATCGAGTTCGCCGACGGGCGCCTCGCGCTCTCGGGCCGCGGGCGCAAGGGCGGCGGCGCCGGCGATCCGCCCGGGCAGGGCGAGCTTTTCTGAGCCGCACCGCGCGAAGAGGCCCGTCAGGGCCGATGAGCGTCGCCTGACGCGGGCGCGCCTAGACCCCGACCTCGGGGCCGAGGCACTGCATCGCGGCCTCGCCCTCGCCCGCCTCCTGAAGCGGCACCGCGCGCTCGTCCTCGAAGGTCGCCCGCAGCCCGTCCGGGCCATGGTAGAAGCGCCAGCACTGCGGCCCGGTCCCGTCCTCGTATTCGAAGCAGATCATGCCGCGGTCGTCCTCGTACCAGCGCCCGTCGAGGCAGCGCCCGTCGAGAAAGGACCAGGTGACCTCGCGGTTGTCGCGGTATTCCTCGACGCCGTAGGGCTGCCCGTCCTGCCCGTAGAAAATCGTCTTGCCGCGGGTATAGGCGTCGAACTCCTCCGCCGTCATCGGGTCCGCGGCGGCGAGCGGCAGCGCGACGAGGGCCAGGGCGGCAGCGAGGATCAGGCGCGTCATGCCCGCAGTGTGCCAGAGCGGGCCGGGGGCGTTAAGCGATTTGGCACAACGAATCGTTCAGAGCGGGCGCACCAGGTACCGCACCGTCTTGCCCGGGGCCGGTTGCCCCTCGCCCACCGGAGCGAAGCCCAGCCGCGCGTGAAAGGCGTCCGAGCCGGGGTTGGGCGGGACGCGGTTGACCTCGCAGGCGACGCGGGGCTTGCCCGCCGCGCGCGCAGCGGCGAAGAGGTCCGCGTAGAGCCGCCGCCCGAGCCCCGCCCCCTGCCGCGCGGCGTCGACCACGATCCTGTCGACGTAGACGAAGCGCGCGTAGCGGTCGCGGAACCAGCGGAAGTTGGCGCTCGCGTAGTCGGCCCTCTCGTCGAAGGCCAGGAGAAAGGCAGCGCCGTCCTCCGTCGCGCGGGCGTGGAAGGCTGCGCGGGCCATTGCGGCGAGGTCCTGCAGCGTCAGCGGCGAGGTCGCCTCCGCGTGCGCCGCATTGAGCGCATGGACCCGCGCGAGCAGGGCCGGCGATGCCGCGCCCGGATCCACGAGACGCGGGCTCAAGCGGCGGCCCGCGCCGCCACGCGCGCGGCGCGCCCGTCCATGAGCCGCCGCCACACCGGCGGGCAGAGCGCGATGGTCGCCATGACCGGCAGGCTCTGCGGCAGCACCGGCATGCCCGCGTCGAGGGCGAGTTCGGGCCACGGCCGCCCGGGATGCGCGTGGTGATCCGAGTGCCGCGGCGCGTTCAGCATCATCGCCGCCGACTGCCGGTGCGGCGCGTTCCACGAGTGCCACGGCGCGACCGGCTCGGCCCGGCCGTCGGGGCCGGTGCGGCGGCGCAGGCCGTAGTGCTGCACGTAGTCCGAGAGCAGGAGCTGCGCCTGCGCGTAGGCCGCGAGCCCGACCAGCGCGGCGAGGCCGCCCGGTCCGGCGATCGCCGCGGCAAGCAGGGCCGAAAGCGCCGCGCCGCCGATCCAGACGGCGTAGGGGTGCAGGCCCCGGCGACCCGCCGTCCGGGCGCGGCGCGTGTCCTCCGCCCGCCAGCCCGCGCGGAAGCTGCCCCACCACGCGCGCGGCAGGAAGGCCCAGTAGCTCAGGCCCATCGGCGCCGAGTTCGGGTCCCGGTCGGTGGCGACATGCACGTGATGCACCAGCCGATGCGCCGAGACGTGATGCCCGAAGAGAAGCGAGACGTAGACCGCCGCGCCGAGCCGGCGCAGCCAGCGCGGCGCCGCATGGATCGCCTCGTGCGCCACCGACATCGAGACCTGCCCGAAGAAGAGCCCGAAGCCGAAGAAGATCACGCCGCGTGCAAGCGGCGACAGCCCGCTCGCGCCGCCCACGCCCCAGACCGCGAGCGGCCAGAGCGCGAGATGCACGATCGCGAGCGCCGCCGTCAGCGCCCGCCCGTCGCCGCGGCCCGCGGGCGTCGGCGCGGGCGAGATCCGGTCGAGGGCGAAGGTCAGCACCGTCATCCACACGAGCGCCGCCGCGCCCCAGAGCCCGCCTGCGGTCACGGCGAGCGCGAGCAGCAGCGCGGGCGTCAGCGTGGCGAGGGCGAAGCGGGTCATGCGCGGCTCTCCGGGCGGCTCCCTGGGGTGGATCGGTGACAGCGGGTCGGGGGGCACGCGGTCGATCGTCCGGTCCTCCTAGCACGGAATTGCGGAAACATCAGGGCGGCGCGCGCCCTTCCATCCGGACACGGCAGGGGTTACCTGAAACGAAACCGTCGGAGGCCCGTCATGGCGTTCTTTTCCAAGCTGAAGGACCGGCTCTTCAAGTCCTCCTCGAAGCTCGACGAGGGGCTCGAGGCCATCGTCGAGGAGGGCGGCGCGGTCGAGCCCGCGGCGCCCGGACGCGAGCCGGAGCATCCCCACCGCCCCGAACCGCAGCCAGACCCCGAGCCCGCGCCGATCCCCGAGCGCGAGCCGGAGCCCGAACGCGAGCCCGAGCCGCAGCCGGTCCCGGAGCCCGCGCCCGAACGCGAGCCGGCGACGCCGCCGGAGGAGCCGGGCACGCCGCCCTTCGCGCCGCCCGAGCAGCCGCAGCCCGCAGATCCGACGCCCGCGCCCGAGCCGCCGGGCCACCCCGCGCCGCAGGAGCCCACGCCCGGCCCGCAGCCCGTCGAGATTCCCGGCGGCGCGCCCGAGGAAATGCCGCCGCAGGAGGGCCGGGGCCTGATCGGGCGCCTCTTCGGCCGGCGCGAGCCGCAGCCCGTCATGCGCCGCACCCTCGACGACGACATGCTCGAAAGCCTCGAGGAGCTTCTCATCGCCGCCGACATGGGGGTGGACACGGCGCTGCGCGTCACCGCCAACATGGCGGAGGGGCGGCTCGGCCGAAAGGTGTCCGTGGACGAGATCAAGCGCCTGCTCGCCGCCGAGATCGCGCGCGTGCTCGACCCGGTGGCGAAGCCGCTGCCGCTCTACGCGAAGCGCCCGCAGGTGGTGCTCGTCGTCGGCGTCAACGGCTCGGGCAAGACGACGACCATCGGCAAGCTCGCGAGCCAGTTCAAGGCGGCCGGCAAGGACGTCGTGATCGCCGCCGGCGACACCTTCCGCGCCGCGGCGGTCGAACAGCTTCAGGTCTGGGGCGCGCGCGCGGGCGTGCCGGTGCTGACCGCGCCGGAGGGCTCGGACCCCGCCAGCCTCGCCTTCGACGCCATGGCCAGGGCACAGGACGAGGGCGCGGATCTCCTGCTGATCGACACGGCGGGGCGGCTCCAGAACCGGCAGGACCTGATGGAGGAGCTCGCCAAGATCGTGCGCGTGATCCGCAAGAAGGACCCCGAGGCGCCGCACAACACGCTGCTGGTCCTCGACGCCACGACCGGGCAGAACGCGCTGGCGCAGGTGGAGGTGTTCCGCCAGATCGCCGATGTCTCGGGCCTCGTGATGACGAAGCTCGACGGCACCGCGAAGGGCGGCGTGCTGGTGGCGCTCGCCGACCGCTTCGGCCTGCCGATCCATGCCGTGGGCGTCGGCGAGCAGATCGACGACCTCGCCCCCTTCGACCCGGAGGAATTCGCCGCCGCGCTCACCGGGCTCGAGGCGCGCTGAGACGGCGCGCGCGGCGATCCCGTCGCGCAGTCCGCGCGACGCCCTTTCTCATGTGCAGACCCTCGACCGCATGGGAGCGCGGCGCGGGGCGCGCCGCCTTGGGCGGCGTCTTGCCGGGCGCGCAGCTCGGCCCGGGCGCCCCGGACGCGCCGCGGCGACGCGGGGCATGGCGACAGGCGCTCAGTCCTCGGGCCCGTCCCGCTCGTCCCGCTCGTCCGGCTCGTGCGGTCGCGTGAGCGGCGGCGGGATCAGCCGCAGGAGCCAGAGCACCACGAGGGCCGCCCCCGTGGCCAGTGCAGCGAGGCCGAGGCTGCCCGCCCCGCAGGCGAGCCCCACCGCACCGGCGAGCCACATGCCGCCCCCGGTCGTCAGCCCGCGCACCCGGTCGCCGCGCAGGATGATCGTGCCCGCCGCGAGGAAGGCGACACCGGCCGTCACCGCCTCCACGAGGCGGATCGGGTCGAAGCGCAGGCTCTCCTCGGCGATCCCGTCGAGCGTCATCAGGTCGAAGGCCACCAGCGTGAAGAGACAGGCGGCGAGCGCGATGGTCATGTGCGTCCGAAGCCCCGCCGCCTTGTCGTGATACTCCCGCTCCCAGCCCATGAGCCCGCCGAAAAGAAGCGCCGCGCCCATGCGCAGCCCCGCCTCCGCGAAGGAGAGCGTGCCGGGCGCGGCAAGCGGGCCGCGGGCCTCGGTCAGCGCGCGGGAGAGATCGGCGAGCGACGCGTCCATGCCCCGAGGGTCGCGCAGCCGGCGCGCGCTGGCAAGCGGCCTTGATCGCCGCCCGTGCCGTGGTAGGGGACATCCATGACCGAGAACCGCGCCCCCGACCCCGGCCCCGGCCCCGACCCCGTCTCCCCCTGGCTCAAGCAGCTTCTCGAGCTCGGGCCGCCGCTTCTCTTCTTCGTGATCTACCTGCGCCTGCGCGACGAGGTCTTCACCATCGCGGGCACGGAGTATTCGGGCTTCATCGTCGCCACCGTGGCCTTCGTGCCGATCATGCTGGCGTCGATGGCGGCGCTCTGGTGGCTCTCCGGGCGGCTGTCGCGGATGCAGGTCTTCACCGCGCTGATGGTCGTCGTCTTCGGCGCGCTCACCGCCTGGTTCAACGACGAGCGCTTCTTCAAGATGAAGACGACGATCGTCTACGGCTTCTTCGCCGCGCTTCTGGGCCTCGGGCTCCTCATGGGCCGCAGCCTCCTGGCCTATGTCCTTTCGGAGGCGCTGCCGATGCGGCAGGAAGGCTGGATGATCCTCACGCGCCGGCTGACGGCCATGTTCGTCGTGCTCGCCGTCGGCAACGAGATCGTCTGGCGCACCATGTCCACCGACACCTGGGTGAAGATCGAGACCTTCGGCTTCCCGATCGCGCTCTTCCTCTTCCTCTGGTGGCAGATCGTGGCGCTGCAGCA
>NZ_JAWLFS010000124.1:0-8998 GCF_041685465.1 Rhodosalinus sp.
GATCGACCAGGCGCTGAAGTATTACGTGGTGCATGTGCTCGCGCTGGCCCAGGTGCGGGCGATCGACGTCTGGCCGCCCTATCTGACCCTGCGGATGGCGTGGAACACGGGCATCAACTTCGGCCTCTTCGCCGGCGGCGCGGAGGCCGTGCGCTGGGGGCTGATCGGGATCGCGCTGGCGATTGCCGCGGCGGTCGCCGTCTGGATGTGGCGCGATCCGCCGGGGCCGGCGGGGCGCGTCTCGGCCGGGCTCCTGATCGGGGGCGCGCTCGGCAACGTGGTGGACCGCGTCCTCTATGGCGCGGTGGCGGATTTCCTGAACATGTCCTGCTGCGGGATCGACAACCCGTTTTCCTTCAACGTGGCGGACATCTCGATCTTCGCGGGTGCGCTGGGCCTCGTTGTCTTCACGGGCGAGGGCGACGGCAAAAAGGCCCCGTGACGCCGTGGGGCGGATGGGATACATCTTCGCCGAGCGACGGAGGTGAGTATGCGAGCGATGCGCGCGGCGTGTTTCGGGGTGGCGCTTCTGGGCCTCGCGGCCTGTGGCGGCGACGGCCGGCTGCGCGACCTGTCGAACACATCCGGCGGGCCGGAAGAGTTCGGCATCGTGCCCAACAGGCCGCTGGAGACCCCTGCGTCCTTCGCCGAACTGCCCGCGCCCGCGCCCGAGCAGGGCAATCGCACCGACCTGAGCCCCAATGCGGACGCGGTGGCGGCGCTCGGAGGTGATCCGGCGCGGCTGGGCCCGGGTGCGGTGCCGGCGACGGACCGGGCGCTGGTCGCCGCCGCGTCGCGCTTCGGCGTGGCGGAGGACATCCGCGCGCGGCTCGCGGCGGAGGATGCTGCATTCCGGCGCGGCAAGGCACGCTTCGCCAACATCCGGCTGGTGCCGGTGGACCGCTACAACCAGGCCTACGAGCGCCAGTCGCTCGACGCCTTCGCGGCGCATCGGCGTTACCGCGCGGCGGGCATCCGCACGCCCTCGGCCCCGCCAGAGGCACGATGACCGCTCACGACGCCGTGGGGCGGGCTTGAAGGCGGCGCTGCGCGGCACATCTACCCAGCATCTGGACAGGAGGACTGCGATGCGCCGCGCGTTCGCCGCACTGGCACTGTTCCTCGCCATCTCGGGGGCGGCGGCTGCCGCCGCCGCGCAGGAGGCGACGGGGTTCACGCTCGACAACGGGATGGAGGTGGTCGTGATCGAGGATCACCGCGCGCCGCTCGTCGTGCACATGGTCTGGTACCGCGCGGGCGCGGCCGATGAGCCGGCAGGGCAGTCGGGCATCGCCCATTTCCTCGAGCACCTGATGTTCAAGGGGACCGACGACCTCGCGCCGGGCGAGTTCTCGGCCACGGTGGCGGCGCAGGGCGGGCGCGACAACGCCTTCACCAGTTACGACTACACCGCCTATTTCCAGCGCGTGGCGGCCGATCGTCTCGGCCTCATGATGGAGATGGAGGCCGAGCGGATGACGGACCTGGCGCTGCGCCCCGAGCAGGTGGCGACCGAGCGGGGCGTCATCCTGGAGGAGCGCAACCAGCGCGTCGAGAACGAGCCGAGCGCGCTCTTCCGGGAGCAGGCCTCGGCGGCGCTCTGGCTGAACCATCCCTACGGCACGCCGGTGATCGGCTGGAAGCACGAGATGGAGGGGCTGGACACGGCGGCGGCAGAGGCGTTCTACGAGCGCTTCTACGCGCCCAACAACGCGATCCTGATCGTTGCCGGCGACACGACGCCGGACGAGGTGCGCGTGCTTGCCGAAGAGCATTACGGCGCGATCCCGGCCAATCCGGAGCCGGGCCCGCGCGCCCGCCCGCAGGAGCCGCCGCACCTGGCGGCGCGCCGGATCGGGATGGAGGATCCCCGCGTGGCGCAGCCGCTCGTGCAGCGCCAGTATCTCGCGCCCTCCCGCGCGCAGGGCGATCAGGAGCGCGCCGCGGCGCTCACGCTTCTGGCCGAGATCCTGGGCGGCGGGCAGACCTCGGTGCTGACCCGCAAGCTTCAGTTCGAGGACGAGGTCGCCGTCTTCGCCGGCGCCTATTACGGCGCGACGCGGCGGGACGACTCGGCCTTCACGCTCGTGGTCGTGCCGGACGAGGGCGTGTCGCCCGAGGAGGCGGAGGCGGCGCTCGACCGGACGCTCGAGGATTTCCTCGAGGCGGGCGTCGATGCCGAGCGGCTGGAGCGGATCAAGTTCCAGTTGCGCGCCTCGCGGATCTACGAGCGGGACAATGTCCAGTCGCTGGCCAACCGCTACGGGCGGGCGCTGGCCTCCGGCCTCACGCTCGAGGATGTCGAGGCCTGGCCCGAGGTGCTGCAGGCGGTCACGGAAGAGGATATCCTCGCCGCCGCGCGGGACGTGCTGGCCGAGGAGCGCTCGGTCACGGGGGTGCTGACGTCCGGCGGGGCCGAGGCGGAGGACGCCGAGCCGCCGAAGGTGCCCGGCGAGAGCGGCGCGGTCGCGCCCGAGGAGGTGATGCAATGAACCGCCGGACCCTGTCGCGCGTCGCGCTCGCCTGTGTCGTGACGCTCGCCGCCGCGCTGCCCCTGCGGGCGCAGGTCGAGATCGAGCAGGTCACCAGCCCCGGCGGCATCGACGCATGGCTTGTCGAGGACCGCAACATTCCCTTCACCGCGCTCGAGATCCGCTTTCGCGGCGGCGCCTCGCTCGACCCGCCGGAGACGCGCGGCGCCGTGCGGCTGATGACCGCCCTGCTCGAGGAGGGCGCGGGCGAGATGGATGCCCAGGGCTTCGCCCGCGCAACCGAAGGCGTGGCCGCGAATTTCGACTACAGCGCAGGGGACGACACGGTCTCGGTTTCGGCGCGTTTCCTGACCGAGACGCGCGACGAGGCGATCGACCTTCTGCGCGCCTCGCTCGTGGCGCCGCGCTTCGACGAGGCGGCGATCGAGCGGGTGCGCGCGCAGGCGCTTTCGGCGATCCGCTCCGACCTGCAGGATCCCGGCGTGATCGCGAGCCGTGCCTTCGACCGGCTGGCCTTCGACGATCATCCCTACGGCACGCCGTCCGACGGCACGCCGGAAAGCGTGCGCGCGCTCACGCGGGAGGATCTCGTGGCGGCGCACGGGGCTGCGCTGGCGCGCGACCGGATTGTGGTGGGCGCCGCTGGCGATATCGACGCCGAGGAACTCGGACAGTTGCTCGACGATCTTCTCGGCGATCTCCCGGCCGAGGGCGCGCCCCTACCGGCGGACGTTGACGTCGAGATGCCGGGCGGCAACCGCGTGGTCGATTTCGACACGCCGCAATCGGTCGCCGTCTTCGGCCATGCCGGACTGCCGCGCGATCACGAGGATTTCTTCCCGGCCTACGTGCTGAACCACATCGTCGGCGGCGGCGGCTTCGAGAGCCGGCTGATGGAGGAGGTCCGTGACAAGCGCGGCCTGACCTACGGGGTCTATTCCTTCCTCGCGCCGAAGGATCACGCGGCGCTCCACATGGGGCGCGTCGCCTCCTCCAACGACCGCATTGCAGAGGCGATATCCGTGATCCGCGACATCTGGCGGGACGTCGCCGCAGAGGGCGTCACCGAGGAGGAACTGGCCGACGCCAAGACCTATCTCACCGGCGCCTACCCGCTGCGCTTCGACGGCAACGGGCCGATCGCGAACATCCTCGTGGCGATGCAGCTCGACGATCTGCCCATCGACTACGCCGAGACGCGCAACGAGAGGGTCCGGTCGATCACGCTGGACGAGATCGACCGCGTCGCCGCCGAGCTCTTCGATCCGGAGCGGCTGACCTTCGTGGTGGCGGGCCAGCCCGAGGGGCTGGACGACGCCGAGACCCTCTCGCAATGAGGACAGGGCGCGCCCGTGCGGGCGTGTCCTCGATCCGGCACGCGGGGTCAGGCGCGGCGCGCGCGTCGCGCGCGTGCTGCCGATGATCTCAGTTGATCAGGCCAGCGTGGCGCATTCCCTGGCGCACGCGGGCCTGCGCGTCCTCGGTGAGCTCAACCAGCGGAAGCCGTGTCTCGGGGGCGCAGATCTCCAGCACCGAAAGCCCGTATTTCGCGCCCACCAGCCCCGGCTCGGCGAAGATCGCCTTGTGCAGCGGCATCAGCCGGTCCTGAATCTCGAGCGCGCGGGCGTAGTCGTTGGCGAGGCAGGCCTCCTGAAGCTGCGCGCAGAGCCGGGGCGCCACGTTCGCCGTCACCGAGATGCAGCCGCGGCCCCCTTGCGCGTTGAAGCCATGCGCCGTCGCGTCCTCGCCCGAGATCTGCAGGAAATCCGGCCCGCAGAGCATCCGCTGCCGGCAGACCCGGTCCAGATCGCCGGTCGCGTCCTTGACGCCGATGATACGCGGCAGCTGCGCGAGCTCCGCCATCGTCTCGGGCGTCATGTCCACGGCCGAGCGGCCGGGGATGTTGTAGATGATGATCGGCAGGTCGGCGCAGTCGTGCAGCGCGCGGAAATGCGCGATCATGCCTGCCTGCGTGGGCTTGTTGTAATAGGGCGTGACGACGAGCGCGGCGTCGGCGCCGACCCGCGCCGCATGCCGGGTGAAGCGCACCGCCTCGTCGGTGTTGTTCGACCCCGTCCCCGCGATCACCGGGAAGCGGCCCGCGGCGAAGCGCACGACAGCCTCGACGACGGCCTCGTGCTCCTCGTGGGTGAGCGTCGGGCTCTCGCCCGTGGTGCCGACCGCGACGAGGCCGTGACTGCCTTCCGCCACGTGCCAGTCCACCAGCCGCTCCAGCGCGGCGTGATCGACGGCGCCGTCCCGGAAGGGGGTGACCAGCGCGGGCAGCGATCCCTGGAACATTGTGCGCTCCTTCCTCTCGCTCCGTTGCGGGCGCCGGCGATGCCGCGCCCCGGCGCCGCGGCCGTTCTCGACAGGCGCGCGCGCTGCGGTAATCTGCGCGCGTCTATGTTGTGCCGGAGGCCGGAATGCAAGCCGTAACCGCCCTGCGCGCGGGCCTCCTCGTGGCGCTCCTGCTGGTGGCAGGGGGCGCGGCCCGCGCCGACGCGCCCCGCCCCCTCGCCGAGGCGCTCGACGCGATGCGCGCCGGCGACTGGGCGCGCGCGGCATCGCGCGCGCGCGAGGACGGACCGGCAGCGGCGGACGTGATCGAGTGGTACCGCCTTCGCGATGGCCGGGGGACGTCCGACGAGGTCATGTCCTTCCTGCGCCGCAACCCCGACTGGCCGGGTCTGCCGCTCCTGCGTCGCCGCTCGGAGGAGGCGATCGCTGCGGCCGATGCCGCGACCGTGCGCGCCTTCTTCGCGGACCATCGGCCGCGGACCGGGACAGGGGCGCTGGCCCATGCCGCGGCGCTCGACGCGGCCGGCGAGACGGGTGCGGCGCAGGCGGAAATCGTGCTCGCCTGGCGGACACTGCCGATGTCGGAAGAGGCGCATGACGGGTTCCTCGCCCGCCACGGCCCGCTTCTCGAAGAGCATCACGTCGCGCGGCTCGACATG
Source organism: Rhodosalinus sp. (assembly GCF_041685465.1). NCBI lineage: Bacteria > Pseudomonadati > Pseudomonadota > Alphaproteobacteria > Rhodobacterales > Paracoccaceae > Rhodosalinus > Rhodosalinus sp. The sequence goes on from NZ_JAWLFS010000124.1 coordinate 5,453, forward strand.
GCGCTCTGGAACGGATGGGAGGACAACGCCCGCGCGATGCTGCCGCTCGTCCCGGACGGCTGGCGCAAGCTCGCCGAGGCGCGCCTCGCGCTCCATCAGGATGCGCCCGGGGTGGATGCACGGATCGCGGCGGTGCCGGAGACCCTCGCCGATGACCCGGGCCTCGCCTACGAGCGCTTCGCATGGCGGATGCGGCGCGGGCGCGAGGATGGCGCGGCGGAGCTCCTTCTCGCCAGAAGCGAGAGTGCGGCGGCACTCGGCGATCCCGCGCGCTGGGCGCCGCTGCGGCGCAGGCTCGCACGGCTCCTGACGCAGGACGGCCGCGACGCGCTGGCCTACGAGGTGGCGGCGACACACCACACCACCGTCGAGGCGGGGTATGCCCATGCCGCTCTGGAATGGCAGGCGGGCTATCTGGCGCTTCGCCGTCTCGACCGGCCCGGGCAGGCCGTCGTCCATTTCACGCGCTTCGAGCGGGCGGTGGAGACGCCGATCTCGCTCGGTCGGGCGGGCTACTGGCTGGGCCGCGCGCAGGAGGCCGCGGGCGCGGCCGAGGCCGCCGCGGCCGCCTATGCCCGCGGTGCGCGGCACCAGACGAGCTTCTACGGGCTGCTCGCGGCGGAGCGGGCGGGGATCGCCTTCGACGCCGCCCTGGCCGGGGGCGGCGCCCCGCCGGAGTGGCGCAGCGCCGCTTTCACCGAAAGCTCGGTTTACCGTGCCGGTGTGCAGCTTCTGGCCGCCGGGGAACGGGTGCTGGGCGAACGGTTCCTGACCCATCTGACCGAGAGCCTTCCCGCGCCCGAGATCGCGCGCCTTGGCGCGATGCTGGACGAGATCGCCGCGCCGCATGTCGCGGTCATGGTCGGCAAGCGCGCCGCGCGGCGCGGTCTCACCGTGCCCGCACCCTACTACCCGCTGCATCCGATGGCCGACGCGCGCCTGCCCGTGCCGACGGAGCTTGCCCTCGCCATCGCCCGCCGGGAAAGCGAGTTCGACCCGGCCGTGGTCAGCCCCGCCGGCGCGCGCGGTCTGATGCAGGTGATGCCGGGCACGGCGCGCGACATGGCAGCCGACCTCGGCCTCGTCTACGACCACGCCCGGCTGCTCACCGACTGGCGCTACAACACGCGCCTCGGCGCCGCCTATCTCGCCGAGCTGGTCGAGCGCTTCGAGGGGAATCCCGTGCTGCTGGCGGCCGCCTACAACGCCGGGCCCTCGCGCGCGCTGCGCTGGATCGAGACGCTCGGCGATCCGCGCGACCCGGAGCTCGACATCGTGGACTGGATCGAGGCGATCCCCTTCCGCGAGACGCGGACCTACGTGATGCGGGTGACCGAGAGCCTGCCGATCTACCGCGCGCGCCTCGGCCGCGACCCGCACCCGGTCCCGTTCAGCGCGGAACTCGCCGGCGCGACGCTGCGGATCCAGTGAGCCGGCGGAGATTTTTCGTACGAAAAATCTCCTCGCTTCTCGCGATGTCCACGGTGCCCGCCGTGACGAGAATTTTCGTACGAAAATTCTCGGCCCTCAGGCCTGCACGCGGGCACGCCACAGGGTGAAGAGCCCTGCGCCCACGACAAGGGCCGCGCCGAGCGCGACGTTGGGGCGGATCGTCTCGCCGAAGACCAGAAGGCCGATGGCGCTCACGAAGACGAGCTGCAGGTAGGCGAAGGGCTGCACCGCGCTCGCCTCGGCGACCTCGTAGCACTTGATCAGCGTGAAATGCCCCAGCACACCAGTGAGGCAGAGGCAGCCCATCCAGATCCAGTCCGTCGGCGTCATCGCTTCCCACGTCCAGAGGCCCGCGGCGGTCATCACGACCGCCCCGACCGCGCCCGTCCAGAAAAAGCTCGTCGCCGCGTCGTCGGCGCGCGCGGCGAAGCGGGTGAGCAGCCCGTAGAGCGCGAACATCAGCGCGGCGAGCAGCGGCACCGCCGCCTCGGGCGCGAAGACGCCCCAGCCCGGTTCTAGGATCACGAGGACGCCCGCGAAGCCCACGCCGATCGCCGCCCAGCGTCGCCAGCCCACCCGCTCGCCCAGCACGGGCCCGGAGAGCGCGGCGATCAGCAGCGGATAGGCGGCGAAGACCGCGTGGCTTTCCACCAGCCCCAGGAGCGTGAAGGCGAGGACCATGACGCAGATCTCGAGCGCCAGCAGCGCGCCGCGGAAAATCTGCAGCGCCGGCTGGTGCGTCGTGGTCGCCGCGCGCAGCCCGCCCGCCCGCCGGGCGGCGAGGGTGGCGACGAAGGCGGCGAAGAACCAGTAGCGGATCATCACCACCATCAGCACGTTGTACTCGCTCGCCAGATGGCGCGAGAGCCCGTCCTGCACCGCGAAGATGAAGGTCGTGGCGACCATCAGCGCGATGCCGAGGCGGGTGTCCTGCGCTCTCACGCGAGCCGCGCCCGCGTCATGTGCCGCTTGGCGCCGAAGCCCGGCGCCCGCGTGACCGTGAAGCCCGCTTGCGCGAGCGCGCGGCGCACGTGGCCCGCGGCCGTGTAGGTGGCCGCGGTGCCGCCCGGCGCGGTGTGGCGCGCGACCTCGGTCAGAAGCGCGGGCTCCCAGAGCTCGGGGTTCCTCGCCGGCGCGAAGCCGTCGAGAAACCATGCGTCGGCCCGCCCCGTCCAGCGCGGGAGCGTCGCGCGGGCGTCGCCCGCGATCAGCGTGAAGCGCAGATCGGGCAGGTGGATCTCCGCCGCGCCCCAGTGCGGCGCGAGCTCCTCGGCGAGCGGCGCGAGCGCAGGGAAGGCCGCCTGCGCGCGGCGCATCTCCTCGGCGGCGAGCGGGAAGGCCTCGAAGCTCGTGTAGGCGAGCACGCCCGCCTGCCCGCTCTCCCGCCACGCCGCGAGCGTGGCCAGCAGGTTCAGCCCCGTCCCGAAGCCGAGCTCGGCCAAGTGAAAGCCGGGGTGGAAGCGCGCGGGCAGATCGTTGCCGTCGAGAAAGACGTGCCGCGTCTCGGCGAGCCCGTCGACGAGCGAGAAATACGGGTCGTCGAAGCGCGCGGAGACGGGCACCGCGCCCTGCCATGCGACGTCCGTGCTCTGGTCCTCCATCCGCCGCTGTCCTAGTGCTCGCCCGTGAAACGGCCGGAGAGTGGCGAAGGGGAGCGGCGATGGCAATGGCCGAGGTGACGGTGCGCGGCGCCGGGGTCTTCGGGCTCGCGGTGGGCTGGGCCTGCGCGCGGCGCGGCGCGGCCGTCACGGTGGTGGACCCTCAAGGCGTGGGCGCCGGGGCCTCCGGCGGGCCCGTCGGTGCGCTCGCGCCGCACGCGCCGGAAAACTGGACCGAGGCCAAGGCCTTCCAGTTCGAGAGCCTGACCATGGCGGGCGACTGGTGGGGCGCGGTGCAGGCGACGGGCGGCGTCGATCCGGGCTTCGCGCGCTGCGGGCGGTTGCAGCCGGTGGCCGATGCCGCCGCGCTGGAGCGATCGCGGGCGCGGGCCAAGGGCGCGGCGGTGCACTGGGGGGACCGCGCGACCTGGGAGGTGATCGAGGCCTCCGAGGCCGGCCCCTGGGCGCCCGTTACGCCCAGCGGCTGGCTCGTGCG
>NZ_JAWLFS010000125.1:0-8892 GCF_041685465.1 Rhodosalinus sp.
ACGATCCCCGGCGCGCGCTTCGCCGAGGCGCTGATCGACAAGATGCCGGGGCTCTCCCGCGTCTACTACTGCAACTCCGGCTCGGAGGCGAACGAGAAGGCCTTCAAGATGGTCCGCCAGATCGCGCAGAAGCGCTACGGCGGGAAAAAGCACAAGATCCTCTACCGCGACCGGGACTATCACGGCACCACCATCGGCTGCCTCAGCGCGGGCGGGCAGGACGAGCGCAACGCGCATTACGGCCCCTTCGCGCCGGGCTTCGTGCGGGTGCCGCACTGCCTCGAGTATCGTCGCCACGAGCAGGAGGGCGCGCCGGAGGAGAACTACGGCCTCTGGGCCGCCGACCAGATCGAGGCGGTGATCCTGCGCGAAGGGCCGGACACCGTGGGCGCGCTCTGCCTCGAGCCGGTCACAGCGGGCGGCGGCGTGATCCCGCCGCCCTCGGGCTACTGGGAGCGGGTGCAGGAGATCTGCCGGAAATACGACATCCTGCTGCACATCGACGAGGTGGTCTGCGGCGTGGGCCGGACGGGCACGTGGTTCGGCTACCAGAACTACGGCGTGCAGCCCGACATGGTGACGATGGCCAAGGGCCTCGCCTCGGGCTACGCCGCGATCGCCTGCCTCGTGACCACCGAGGAGGTGTTCTCGATGTTCAAGGAGGCGCCGGAGGACCCGCTCGACTACTTCCGCGACATCTCGACCTTCGGGGGCTGCACGGCCGGCCCCGCGGCGGCGCTGGAGAACATGGCGATTGTCGAGGAAGAGGGGCTGCTGACCAACACCCGCGCGATGGGCGACCGGCTGATGGAGCGGCTGGCGGAGCTGAAGGAAAAGCATGCCGTCGTGGGCGACGTGCGCGGCTCGGGGCTGTTCTGCGGCGCGGAACTGGTGGCAGACCGCCAGACGAGGGAGCCCGTCGACGAAAAGCTCGCGCAGAAGGTGGTGGGCGAGTGCAACGCCGCCGGCGTCATCATCGGCGTCACCAACCGCTCGGTGCCGGGGCGGAACAACACGCTCTGCTTCTCGCCCGCGCTGATCGCCACCGCCGACGACATCGACCACATCGCCGCGACCGTGGACGCGGCGCTGACCAAGGTCTTCGGCTGAGCGCGACACCGGAGGCGCGTGCGGGCCAAGTCCCTTGCAAGGGACTTGGCCAAGCCCGTTGCAACGGGCTTGGGCGGCCCCGAGGCGGCGCCGGGCCGCGATGCTCCGGCCCGCCTGCGCTCCCGCGGAGCGCCGCGTGCGGCCACGAGGTCCGCGAACCGGCATGCCCCGCGAGCGCCCGCCGCTACGGAACAGACCTCCTTCCCGGGGAGAGCCGCATGGCCCGCGCCAGGGCGGAGCGCTGTCCGGTGAGCGGCCCGGCGTCTCCTGCCGGAGGGGCGCAGGGGCCGCGGCGTGCCCCGATCAGCCGGGCTCGCCGCGCCACCATCGGCGCAGGCGCGCCCCGCGCTCGGCCACGCCGTCGGAAAAATCGGCGACGCTGTCGCCCACCTCTTCGAAGACCGGGTCGAGCCGACGGCGCCGGAAGCGGCGCCAGCGCACCCAGACCGCCCAGCCGAGCGCGACGAGCAGCGTGAGGATCACGATATTCACCCAGGGGATGATCTGCTCCTCGGGGCCGTCCGCCAGCCGCACGTCGACCGCGTTGGGATAGATCGACATGAACTCGTTGCGCCAGCCGTAGTGGCGCACCACGACCCAGCGCGGATCGTCCTGCGTGGATTTCAGGTCGGCCGCGTCGGCCTGCAGATTCGCGGAATCGAACTTGAAATAGGGCGGCCAGCCCCAGCCGGTGTCTTCGTTGCGATAGATCATCGGGCGCCCGTTCCCGCGCCGCGTCTGGATGAAGAAGACGTCGCGCCCCTGCACGCCGGTCGCCATGCCCGAGGACTCGGAGGCCCAGAAAAGCGCGTTGTCGCCGTAATCGACCCGTGTCTCGTAGGTGTCGGTGATCCGCACGATGTCGTGCTGCGGCAGCGTGTAGTGCAGGACCGCCGCCACGACCCCCCAGAAGGCGAGGATGACTCCCCATTTCACATAGACCATCGCCGCCGCCTCCTCAGCCGAAATTCGTGAAGTAGATGATCGCGGCGACGACGAGCGTCGGGACCACGTAGACCCCGAGCAGGAGCTTGCGCCGGATCGAGTCGTCATAACGCTCGAGCCCGCGCCTGACGAAGGCCTCCCGGTCGCCGATGCGCCCCTTTTCGGCCCAGCGCTGTTCGAGCTTCTCGCGGCGCACGGCACGCGACCAGAGCGAGAGGCTCACGTAGACCACCGTCAGCGCAATGAACCCGAAGATCACGAGCCGCGCGAGTGCTGCCATCCGTCTCTCCTTTCGCCGCGCGGGCGCCTGCCTTCTTGATACGCGCGGGCCGGGCGGCCCGCAACGCGGCAGTTGGCCCGCCGGAACGTCGGGCGCACCATGACCCGTCACGGGCGGAGCGGTCCGAAGGACAGGGCCGCATGCGCGCCGCGCCGGACACCGGGCCGGAGACAGGCGGCGGCCGCGGCCTCGGCGAGCCGGAGACCGGCGGCGCAGGTCAACCTCCGCCCGGCCCGCGCCCGCCCCGGGCCTCGAAAGACGGCCGAACGGCAGGCAGGCGCCCGATCCCAAGCGCCCACCCCGGGGCTCACCCGACCACGTTGTGCGCCGGGCCATAGGGGAAGCCCGTGATGTTCTCCGGCGCATCCTCGGTCACGATCAGGATGTCGTGCTCGCGGTAGCCGCCCGCGCCGGGCGCGCCCTCGGGGATGGTGAGCATCGGCTCCATCGAGACGACCATGCCGGGCTCGAGCACCGTCTCGACGTCCTCGCGCAGCTCCAGCCCCGCCTCGCGGCCGTAGTAGTGACTGAGCAAGCCGAAGCTGTGACCGTAGCCGAAGCTGCGGTACTCCAGCAGGCCCCGGTCCGCGAGAAAGGCGTTGATGCGCTGCGCGACCTCGGCGCAGGTCACACCGGGCCGCAGCAGCGAGATGCCGTATTCGTGCGCGGCGACATTGGCCTCCCAGACGGCGAGACTCGCCGTGTCCGGCTCGCCGAGGAAGAGCGTCCGCTCGAGCGCGGTGTAATAGCCCGAGATCATCGGGAAGCTGTTGAGGCTCAGGATGTCGCCGCGGCGGAGCCTGCGCGCGGTGACCGGGTTGTGCGCCCCGTCGGTGTTGAGCCCCGACTGGACCCAGACCCAGGTGTCGCGATACTCGGCCTCCGGGAAGCGGCGCGCGATCTCGACCTCCATGGCGTCGCGCCCGGCCATCGCCACGTCAAGCTCGCGCACGCCCTCGCGGATCGCCTCGCGGATCGCGTACCCGCCGACATCGGCGACAGCGGCCCCCTGCCGGATCAGCGCGATCTCGGCCGGGGATTTCGTCATGCGCTGGCGCATCGTGGCGGGCGCGAGATCGCTGATCCCGGCCGGCGCGAGATGCGCGTCGAGCTCCGCCTGCGCGGCCACCGTCAGGTGATCGCCCTCGACCCCGAGCCGCCGGCCGGTCCCCGCGACATGGGCCACCGCGCGCCAGAAGTTGCCGCGCGCCCAATCGGTGTAGGTGAGGTTGTCGCCGTGACAGCGCCGCCAGGGCTGCCCGCCGTCGATGCCGGCGCTGATGGTCACGCAAGTCTCGGGCGTGACGACGAGGCCGTAGGGCCGCCCGAAGGCACAATAGAGAAAGCCCGAGTAGTAGGCCACGTTGTGCATCGAGGTCAGCAGGGCAGCGTCGACGCCGGCCGCCGCCATCGCGGCGCGCAGCCCGGCGAGGCGCGCCTCGTACTCCTGCGCCGCGAAGGGCAGCGGCGCCTTTTCGCCGTTGTGAAATCGGTAGTGTGCGGGACGTTCGCTCATCGCGCGACCCTCCTCCTCAGGGAAAGGTCCCGGCGTTCAGGACGGACGCGGGGCGCACCCGGACGGGTGTGGCGACGCCATCGCCCTGCCCCTGCGTGATATCTGCCCAAGGCAGGGACAGGGTGCAAGACCAGACGCGGGCCACGCTCAGGCCGGCACCGCGAGCGGCACGGAGGGATAGAGCTCGTTCATCGGCACGGAGCGGCCGTCCTCCTGAACGAGGCGGACGTGGCGGCGGCGCATCAGCCGCGGCTCGGCCACGCCGACGGAATGGGCGATCATCTCGACCTCGCCGATGATGGTGCGCGCGTAGGCGGCCACGCGGCGGTCCTTCTCCTCGGCCACGAGGCCCGCCTGCAGGCGCGGATCATGCGTCGTCACCCCCGTCGGACAGGTGTTGCGGTTGCACTTCAGCGCCTGGATGCAGCCGAGCGAGAACATGAAGCCGCGCGCGTTCGTGACGAAATCCGCGCCCGCGCAGATCGCCCAGGCCACGTCGCCCGGATTGACCAGCTTGCCGGAGGCCACGACGCGGATGCGTTCGTGCAGCCCGTGACGGTCGCGCTGATCGACGATGCGCACGAGCGCCTCGCGCAGCGGCATGCCGACGAGGTCCATCAGGGGCATCGGCGCGGCGCCGGTGCCGCCCTCGCCGCCGTCCACGGTGATGAAATCCGGCGCGCTCTCGGGTCCGCGGCGGTCGATCTCGGCGAAGAACTCCTCCCACGGGTCCGACGAGCCGAGGCAGGTCTTGATGCCGGTGGGCTTGCCCGTGACCTCGCGGACGTGGGCGATCAGGTCCAGAAGCTCGCCCCAGCTTCCGGCTTCGCGGTGGCGGTTGGGCGAGAGGCTGTCCTGCCCCTCGGGGATGCCGCGTATCTCGGCGATCTCGGGGGTGACCTTGTCGCCGGGCAGGATGCCGCCCTTGCCGGGCTTGGCGCCCTGGCTGAGCTTGATCTCGAACATGCGGACCTGGTCGTGCGCGGCGACCGCGCGGAGCCTGTCGTCGTCCAGATTGCCGTCGCCGTCGCGCACACCGTATTTCGCCGTCCCGATCTGGAAGACGATGTCGCAGCCCCCTTCGAGGTGATAGGGTGAGAGGCCCCCCTCGCCGGTGTTCATCCAGATGCCCGCCATCCGCGCCCCGTGCGCGAGCGCGCGCACCGCCGGGCGCGAGATCGCGCCGTAGCTCATGCCGGAGATGTTGAAGAACGACGGCGCTGCGAAGGGCGTGCGGCAGGAGGGGCCGATCACCAGCGGCGCGGTCGTGCCGTACTGATCGTCGAGCGGCGGGAAGGCCGCGTTCATGAAGATCGGCGTGCCCGGCGTGCTCGTCAGACGCGTGGAGCCGAAGGCGAGCGTGTTGCCCCGCCCCTCGGCGGCGGCATAGACCCAGTTGCGCTGCGCGCGGTTGAAGGGCAGCTCCTCGCGGTCCATGGCGAAGAAATACTGGCGGAAGAACTCTCCAAGCGTGGTGAAGAGATGGCGGAAGCGCCCGATCACCGGGTAGTTGCGCCGGATCGCGTCGCCCCGTTGCGTGCGGTCGAGCACGAAGAGCACCGCGACGGCCGCCACGCCGAGCCCCACGGCGATGATGAAGAGCGCGGCGAGCGCCTCGAGCGCGATCCCGATCCAGTCCATCGGCCCTGCCTTTCCGTCTTGACCTTCCGCAATGCGCGCGGACAGCTGCGAGCGTAGCGTGCCGATACCGGGCGGGCCACCGCGGCCCGTCTCACGAAACAGGGAGAGACCCCATGCGCAAGACACTCGCCGCCGCCGCCCTCGCCGCCTGCGCCCTCCCGGCGTTCGCCGACGAGGACATCGTGACCTACGAGACCGACATGAGCTTCGGGGACGTGGCCTTCGGGCTCGAGAACGCGATCCTCGACGAGGGGCTGGTGATCGACCACGTCAGCGACGTCGGCGGCATGCTCTCCCGGACGCGGGCCGACGTGGGCTCGGAGGTCGAGCTCTACGAGGCGGCGGAGGCCTACGGCTTCTGCTCGGCCAGCGTCTCGCGCGAGGTGATGGAGGCCGATCCGATGAACATCGCCTACTGCCCCTACCACGTCTTCATCATGCAGGAAGCGGGCGCGGAGACGGTGACCATCGGCTACCGCGGATACCCGGACGGGCCGATGGATGCCGTGGAAGAGATGCTCGACGGCATCGCGCGGGCCGCCATCGGGCGCGATTGAGCGCGGCGCGTTCACGTCCGCTCACAAGATTTTCATTGGAAGCGCGACCGGCGGCCGGCTTAGCGTCGGCCGCCCCGGCGTCAACCGCGATCGGCGGAAATCCCCGGTGAACCCTGCCGCGTTCTCCCGCGTAGAGGAACACGAGATGCCCGTTCGGGCGTTTCCGTTCGGTTCGGGCGTTTCTGTTCGAACGATTCATTCGTGTCCCACACGCAGGAGGACAAACATGTTCCGCACCACCCTCACCGCGCTCGCATCGGCAACCCTGCTCGCCGGTCCGGCGCTCGCCGACGAACACATGGGCAAGGACATCGTGGACACCGCCGTCGAGGCGGGCAACTTCACGACCCTCACCACCGCGCTCGAGGCCGCGGGCCTCGTCGAGACGCTGAAGGGCGAGGGTCCGTTCACCGTCTTCGCACCGACGGACGACGCCTTCGCCGCGCTGCCCGAGGGCACCGTCGAGGGCCTGCTCGACGACACCGAGACGCTCACCTCGATCCTGACCTACCACGTCGTCCCCGGCGAGGTGATGTCCTCGGATCTCTCCGACGGCATGACGGCCGAGACCGTGCAGGGCTCCGAGGTCGAGATCAGCATCATGGACGATACCGTCATGGTGGACGGCGCGACCGTGACGACGGCCGATATCGAGGCCTCGAACGGCGTGATCCACGTCATCGATTCGGTCATCATGCCCGAGTAATTTCGCGGCATGCGCCGGGCGGGGCGGCGCCATGCCGCCCCGCCCGGACGTTTGCCGGAACGACCGGCGCACACACGGAAAAGGGAGTTTCCACATGAACCGTCGCTTCGCACTCAAGGCGCTCGCAGGAACCGGCCTCGCCGCGACGATCGCGGCCTGCGCCCCCATGATGTCGCAGGCGCCCAGCATCGCCGGCGTCCTGTCGAGCAACGACCAGTTCTCGACCCTCGTCGCCGCCGCCGACGCCGCGGGCCTTGTCGAGACGCTGGACGGGGACGGCCCCTTCACCGTCTTCGCGCCGACCAACGCCGCCTTCGAGAAGCTGCCCGAGGGCACGGTCGAAGAGCTCCTGCAGCCCGAGAACCGCGACCAGCTCGCCGCGGTACTGACCTATCACGTGGTGCCGGGCGTCGTGACCTCGGACCAGCTGATCGGCGAGCGCCTCTCGGCGACGACCGTGCAGGGAAGCGACCTGCACATCGACGCGACGGGCGACGCGGTGCACGTGGACGACGCGCGCGTCACGCAGGCCGACATCACGGCCTCCAACGGCGTGATCCACCGCATCGACACGGTGCTCCTGCCGGAGTGAGCGGTCCCGCCGCCCGTGAAAAAGCCCCCGCCGGCGCGGCGGGGGCTTTCGTCTGTCAGGGCATCAACCGGCCGGTCAGTGCAGCACCGCCTCCTCGGGCGGTTGCCGGTCGGAGCGGCCGACCCGGTCGCCGATCAGCAGGCCGTCGGCCCCCGCGCTCACCGGGATCACGTCGCCGTCCTTCACCTCCCCGCCGAGCAGCATCTCGGCGAGCGGATCCTGCAGCGCCTTCTGGATCACCCGCTTGAGTGGGCGCGCGCCGAAGACCGGATCGTAGCCCTCGTTGGCGAGCCATTCCTTGGCCGCCTCGTCGATCTCCAGCCGGATCTTGCGGGCCGCGAGCCGCTTCTGCAGCTCGCCGAGCTGGATGTCGACGATGCCGGTCATGTCCTCGCGGTCCAGCCGGTCGAAGACGATGATCTCGTCCAGCCGGTTCAGGAACTCGGGGCGGAAGTGGTTGCGCACCGCCTCCATCACGTCGCCCTTCGCCTGATCGGAGTCCGCGCCCTCGGGCAGACGGCTGAGCGCCTGGCTGCCGAGGTTCGAGGTGAGCACGATCAGCGTCTGCTTGAAGTCGACGTGGTGGCCCTGCCCGTCGGTCAGCATGCCGTCGTCGAGCACCTGCAGGAGCACGTTGAAGACGTCCGGGTGCGCCTTCTCGACCTCGTCGAAGAGCACGACCTGATAGGGCCGACGGCGCACCGCCTCGGTCAGGACGCCGCCTTCCTCGTAGCCGACGTAGCCCGGCGGCGCACCGATCAGGCGGGCGACCGAGTGCTTCTCCATGAACTCCGACATGTCGATGCGCACCATCGCGCTCTCGTCGTCGAAGAGGAAATCGGCGAGCGACTTGGTGAGCTCCGTCTTGCCGACGCCGGTGGGGCCGAGGAAGAGAAACGAGCCCAGCGGCCGGTTCTCGTCGTTGAGCCCGGCGCGCGCACGGCGAACGGCGTTGGCCACCGCCGTGACCGCCCGATCCTGCCCGACGACGCGGGCATGGAGGTCCTCCTCCATGCGCAGGAGCTTCTCGCGTTCGCCCTCGAGCATTTTCGACATCGGGATGCCGGTCCAGCGCTCGACCACCGCCGCGATCTGCTCGGGGCGCACGGCCTCCTCGACCATGACGCCGTCGTCGGTCTCGTCCTCGCGCGCCTCGGCCTCGGCGAGCTGTTTCTCGAGCTGCGGAATCACGCCGTAGGAGAGCTCCCCGGCGCGGGCCAGATCGCCCTCGCGCTTGGCGATCTCCAGGTCGGCGCGCGCGCGGTCGAGCTGTTCCTTGAGCTCACGGGCCGATGCGAGCTTGTCGCGCTCGGCCTGCCACTTGGCGGTCATCTCGGCGGAACGCTCCTGCAGCTCGGCGAGCTCCTTCTCGAGCGTTTCGAGCCGCTCGCGGGAGGCCGCGTCGTCCTCCTTCTTCAGCGCCTCGGCCTCGATCTGCATCTGCAGGATCTGCCGGTCGAGCTGGTCGAGCTCCTCGGGCTTGCTGTCCACCTCCATGCGCAGGCGGCTCGCCGCCTCGTCCATCAGGTCGATCGCCTTGTCGGG
>NZ_JAWLFS010000126.1:0-8886 GCF_041685465.1 Rhodosalinus sp.
GGTAGGTCGGGCGGGCGCCCGCGCGCCGGGGCCTCCGTTGACACGCGTTGCGCGACCGCCCGGCTCTCGCGCCCCGGCAGGGCGGCGCAGCCCGCCGGCGTGTCGGGGGGGTCTTGACGCGGTGCATGGCGGGCGCCGGGGCCGCGCCGGCGGCGCGGTGCCGAGGCTGGTCGTGCCGGGCGCGGGCGGTTCGGCTCCGCGATGCGCCGTCGCCGTGGCTTTCCGAGACGGGGCGCGCAGGCCCCGGGGCGGCGGAGGATCGCGGGATCCCGCCGGGCGCAATGCGCGCCGTGGGGAACCCGACCGCGAAGGGTCGCGTGACCCGGATGTGCGGCCCGGGCGACCCCCGGCGCGTCGCCGCCCCGGAGGCCTGTGCCGCGATCGCCCGGGGCTGCTGTCGGCCGATGCCGTGCGCCCGCCACGGCGGGCGCGTCGCGCGGCAGGTGCCGGTGCGCCCGGTCCGGCCGCGCCGGCGCCTCCTCAGATCTGCTTCTCGGGCATCTGCACGACAAGACCGTCGAGCGCGTCGCTGACCTTGAGCTGGCAGGTCAGGCGCGAGCGGTCCGGGTCGGGCTGAAAGGCGAAGTCGAGCATGTCGGCCTCCATGTCCTCCTTGTCGGGCAGCTTGCCGACCCAGTCGGGGTGGACGTAGACGTGGCAGGTGGAGCAGGCGCAGGCGCCGCCGCAGTCGGCCTCGATACCGGGGATGTTGTTGTCGCGCGCGCCTTCCATCACGGTCAGGCCATTCGGGACCTCGACCACATGCTCGGTGCCGTTGTGCTCGATGTAGGTGATCTTCGCCATGCCGGGCCATTCCCTCCTTGCGTTCGGGCCGTTACCTAGCGGAGGCAGATAGTCGCCGCCAGCCCGATTTGCGACCCCTCCGCGGCGCGCGGTCCCTGTTGCCTGCACCGCCCAATGTTCTATATTCGTTCCAGACATGCATGCCGAGTCGCCCGCCCCGCGCCGCCACTGGCCGCGCCCGCCCGCCGCCGTGCCGGCCGAGGCGCTGACGCTCCCGCCCACCGGCGCGCGGGTGACGGTCGCGGGGCTCGTCATCCTGCGCCAGCGGCCGGGCACGGCGAAGGGGGTGATCTTCCTCACGCTGGAGGACGAGACGGGCGTGGTGAACGTCGTGGTCTGGCGCGCGCTCTACGAGCGGTTCCGCCGCGCGGTGATCGCGGCGCGGATGCTGCGCGTGACCGGCAAGCTCCAGCGCGAGGCGGGGGTGACCCACGTGATCGCCGAGCGGATCGAGGACATTTCCGAGATGCTCGACGCGCTTCTGGAGTTCGACACCTGCCGCGCGGCCGATCAGCCGGAGAGCACGGCACATGACCCGCGCGCGCCGGGATCGCCGGGCGGCGGGCTTTTCGCCGACCGGCGCGGCAGCTAGGGTCGCCGCGCGGATCAAGCGGCAGGTCGGACCGATGCGGGCGAGACGAGGGTTTCTGTCATGGGCGGCGCTCGCCCTCGCGGCGTCCTGCGGCGAGGGGGCGGACCCGCAGACGCGCGCCTCCGTCCTCTTCTCGGACGCGGAGGCGCCCGAGGGCGCGCCGGACGGCACCTGCTGGCACCGCTTGACGCAGCCTGCGCTTGTCGAGACGGTGATCGAACAGGTCGAGGTGAACGGCGGCTTCCGCACGGAGACGCGGCAGCGCATCCTGCGCGAGCGCGAGGTCGCCTGGTTCGAGACGCCCTGCCCCGAGGAGCTGCCGCCCGATTTCGTCGCATCGCTGCAGCGCGCGCTCGCGGCGCGCGGCGCCTACGACGGCCCGGTCACCGGGCGGCTCGACACCGCGACCGGTGCAGCCGTCCGGACGTGGCAGACGGCGCGTGGCGGGCCGGACAGCCCCGTGCCGGCGCGCGCCACGCTCGAGGCGCTGGGTCTCGTGCCGCTGCGGCGCGACCCGTCCGAATGACGCGGGGCGCCCGCGAAGGCGCCCCGCCGTTCCGATCCCGGCCCGAGGCGGGCCGCGTCACTCGGCCTGATCGACCGAAAGCGCGAGGAAGCGCGGCTCCCCGCCGCGCCGCACGAGGAGCAGGAGCGACCGGCGGCCGGCATCGCGTGCCTCCTCGATGCGGCTGCGGAGATCGGCAGGCATTTCGACCGGCTCCTGCCCGGCCTCGGCGATCACGTCACCGGCGCGAAGCCCCTTCTCGTAGGCTTCGGAGGCCGGGTCCGCGTCGGTGACGACGAGACCACGCGCCGCGTCGGACAGGTCGAGCTCGGCGCGAAGCTCGTCGGTCAGCGCGCTGACGGTCAGCCCGAGCACTTCCATCTCGCGTGGCTCGGAGGGTGCATCCTCCTCGGGCTGCGCGGCGGGCACGGCGCCCTCCGCGGTCTCGCGCCGGCCGAGCGTGATGGACAGGGTCCGCGTCTTGCCGTCGCGCAGAACGGTCAAGCGCACCGTCTGACCGACCGGAGAATTGCCGACGATCCGAACGAGCTGGCGCGTGTCCTCGATCTCGCGACCGTCGAAGGTGAGGATGACGTCGCCCGTCTCCATCCCCGCCTCGCGCGCGGGACCCTCGGGAATGTCGGTCACCAGCGCGCCGCGCGCCTCGTCGAGGCCGTCGATCCCCTCGGCGATGTCGGGCGTGACGTCCTGGATCCGCACGCCGAGCCAGCCGCGCCGCGTCTCGCCGAACTCGCGGAGCTGATCGATCACGCCCTTCACGACGTTGGAGGCCATGGCGAAGCCGATGCCGATCGAGCCGCCGTCGGGCGAGAGGATCGCGGTGTTCACCCCGATCACGCGGCCGTCCATGTCGAAGAGCGGTCCGCCGGAATTGCCGCGGTTGATGGCGGCGTCGGTCTGGATGTAGTCGTCATAGGTGCCGCTGAGGGCGCGGTTGCGGGCCGAGACGATCCCCGCCGAGACCGAGAACCCCTGCCCGAGCGGGTTGCCCATCGCCATGACCCACTCGCCGACGCGGGCGGTGTCGCTGTCGCCGAAGCGGACGGACTCGAGCGGTCCATCCGGCTCGACCTTGAGCAGCGCGATGTCGGTGTTCGGATCGGTGCCCACGACCTCGGCCTCGAGTTCGAAGCCCTCGAAGAATTCGACGGTGATCTCGTCGGCGCGCTCGATGACGTGGTTGTTCGTCACGATGAACCCGTCCTCGGAGATCACGAAGCCGGAGCCGAGCGCGGAGCTGCGCCGCGGCGGCGTCGGGCCGTTCCGGTCCTGGAATTCGCGGAAGAAGTCCTCGAAGGGGGAGCCCTCGGGGACGACGCCGGGGCCGTCGCGGCCCGCGACGGTGGCGGAGGTCGTGATGTTGACCACCGCCGGGCTGACCTGCTCGGCGAGCTGCGAGAAGTCCTCGGGCGCGGCCTGCGCAGGGGGCGCGATCGCCTGCGCCGCCGCGACGGCGAGCGCGAGCGCCGCGACCCAGAGCGCGCGGAGCGGCGCCGGCGCGACCTCGGTGATTGCCTTGGATTGCACGAAAATCCCTCCCATGGCTTCGCGGGTGTAACAGTGCGCGGCGGCTCGGGGCCGCCGCGCACACCGGCTGTCAATCTATGGCTCGCCCGTCACGCCACAAAGACAAATTGGCGGGATCAAGCCGTTGTGATGCGGCGGCCGCTAGAAGCCGAGCTGCATCGCAAGCCACGTCAGCGCGAGTCCGAGCGCGATCGCGCCAAGTCCCAGCATGCGCCGCTGCTCCTGCGGGAGCGCGCGAAGCGCTTCGAGGAGCTGCTCCACGAGCCCGGGTGCGAGCGCGTAGAGCAACCCCTCGAGCATGAGGGCGACGCCGAGACCGAGCAGAAGGTAATCCATGCCGTCCCGTCCGTTCGCCGCCCGTGTCAGCCGCCGGCGTCGGAGCCCTCGGTGTCGGGGCCCTCTTCGATGACGTCTTCTTCTTCCATGCGCTCACGCACCTCGTCGGGCAGTTCGTCGGACGGCGTCCGCTCCGGTGCGCGATCCCGCAGGTCGTCCGGCGAAATCCTTCCCTCGCCGAGGTTCTCGATTCCCTCCGCCCGGATCGCCTCGAACAGCGGCTGGATGAAGGGGCTGTCCGGCGCGAGGACGAGCGTCGAGCTTTCGGCCTGCAGCGACCGCTCGAGCGCGGCGAGAGACCGGTAGAAGCTGAAGAAGTCCGGGCTGTCGCCGAAGGCCTCGGCATAGATGCGGTTCCGCTCGGCGTCTGCCTCACCGCGGATGATCTCCGCTTCACGCTCGGCATCCGAGACCGTCTCGACCACCGTGCGGTCCGCGATGGCGCGCACGCGCTGCGCCGCCTCGTTACCACGCGCGATCTCGTCGGCGGCCTCGCGTTCACGCTCGGCGCGCATCCGGGCATAGGTCGCTTCGAGGTTCTGCTGTGGCAGGTTGGTCTGCTTCAGCCGCACGTCCACCACGTCGAGGCCGAGGCCCTGCGCACTGGCACGGGCGCTGTCGCGGATGCGCCGGGCGAGCTCCGCCCGCTCGGCCGAGAGAATCCGGTCGGAGGTCACCTCGTCGGCGCCGAGCACCTCGCGGATCTGCGCGTTCATGATCGACTGAAGCCTGTCCTCGGCGGCGCGGAGGCCGCCGACGCCGACCGCCTGCCGGAACTGCACCACGTCGTCGATGCGGTAGCGGGCGAAGGCGTCGACCACGAGCCGGCGGTCGTCGGCCGGCGTGACCTCGATCGTGGCGGTGTCGAGCGACAGGATACGGTCGTCGTATTTCACGACCTCCTGGATGACCGGCAGCTTGAAGCCGAGGCCCGGCTCCTCGCGCACCTGCTTGATCTGGCCGAACTGCAGGACCAGCGCCTTTTCGCGCTCGTCCACGACGAAGATCGCCGACCAGATCCCCGCCACCAGGACGACGAGGACCGGAATGAGGAAAGTCGATTTGCGCATCAGTTGGTCCCCCGTGCGCTGGAGCTGGACGACCCGTCGGACCCGTCGCCCGACTCCGACGGCACGTTGCGGCGCAGTTCGTTGAGCGGAAGATAGGGCAGCACGCCGTCACCCTGCGGACTGTCGATGAGATACTTGTCCACCGAGCCGAGCGTGCGCTCGATCGTTTCGAGATAGAGACGGCGCTGCGTGACTTCGGGCGCGGCGTCGAACTCCTGCGCGACGGCGAGGAAGCGGCTCGCTTCACCGATCGACTCGTTCACGACGCGGGCGCGATAGCCCTCGGACTGTTCGAGCGTCTGCGCGGCCTCGCCGCGGGCCTCCGCGATCACGCGGTTGGCGTAGGCGTCGGCCTGACGCTGGAGCCGGTCGCGCTCCTGCTCGGCGGCCTGCACCTCGCGGAAGGCGTCGATCACCTCGGACGGCGGGTCCGCCTGATCGAGGTTGACGCGGACGATGTTGATGCCGCTTTCGTAATCGTCGAGCGTGCCCTGGATATTCTCGAGCGCCGTGTCGGCGATGATGCCCCGGTCACGGTTCAGAATGGGCGAGAGGTTCGACGCCGCGATGATCTCGCGCATCGCGGCCTCGGACGCGGCCTGCACCGTGAGCTGCGGGTCGCGGATGTTGAAGAGCAGGTTCGCCGGATCGCTGATGTTCCAGACCACCTGGAACTCGATGTCGACGATGTTGGCGTCGGTGGTCAGCATCAGGCCATCGCGGCCACCCCCGGCGCCGATGTTCTCGGTCCGCTCCGAGGTGACGTTCACCACGTCGTAGGTCACCAGCGGCCACGGAGCGAAGTTGAGGCCCGGATTGCCCACGCTGGAGAACTGCCCGAGGAAGAGCTCGACCGACTGCTCTTCGGGCTTGACCGTGTAGAAGCTCGCGAAGGCCCAGAGCCCGACCGCGGCGAGCGCGCCGATGCCGATCGTGGACCGGTTGAAGCGGGGACCACCCCCGCCGCCGGTGCCGCCGCGGCCGCCGTCGTCGCCGCGCCCGCCCATCAGCACGCGCAGCTGTTCCTGCCCCTTCCGGACCAGGTCGTCGATCTCGGGGATCTGCGGCCCCTCGTCCTGCCCCGGGCGCCGTCCGCCGCCGGAGCCGTTGTCGCGACCGCCGTCGCCGCCGCGGTTTCCACCGCCGCCGCCGCCGCCCCAGGGCCCGCCACTGTGTCCTGCCATCCGCTGTCGTCCTTCGAATTCGTTCTCGGGAGATGTGTTTCTAAACTGTGTGATCGCGCTCCGATTTCAAGCGCAACCGACACGTCGCATCGCCGCTCAGCCGGTGCGCACCGGCGCACGCATCGTCACGATCTCTTCCGACATGGTCGGATGCACCGCGACCGTGCGGTCGAAATCCTCTTTCGTGGCGCCCATCTTCACCGCGATGCCGGCGAGCTGGATCATTTCGCCCGCGCCGGGCGCGACGATGTGGCAGCCGAGCACGCGCCGCGTCTCGGCGCAGACGACGAGCTTCATCAGCACGCGGTCGGTCCGCCCGGCGAAGCCCTTGTGCATCGGCTTGAAGGAGGTGCAGTAGACCTCGATCGGCCCGTGCTCGCGCGCCGCTTCCTCCGACAGGCCCACGGTCCCCATCTCGGGCTGCGTGAAGATCGCCGTGGGCACGGACGCGTGGTCGACCGGCGTCGGATTGCCGCGGAACACGGTCTCGACGAAGGCCATGCCCTCGCGGATCGCGACCGGCGTCAGGTTCAGCCGGTCGGTCACGTCGCCGATGGCGTAGACCGAGGGCACCGAGGTCTGCGAGTACTCGTCCACCATGACCTCGCCCCGGCGGCCGAGGTTCACGCCCGCCTCTTCGAGGCCCATGCCTGCCGTGTTGGGCGCGCGCCCGGTGGCGAAGAGCACCTGGTCGAAGGTGCGCTCGGTGCCGTTCGTCGCCTTGACGCGCAGGCCGCTGCCGTCGCGCTCCATGCCGAGGATGTTGGTGCCGAGGTGCAGGTCGACGCCGGCCTGCTGCATCTCCTCCGCCACGAGGCCGCGCGCCTCGTCGTCGAAGCCGCGCAGGATCTGCGCGCCGCGGTAATACTGCGTCACCTGCGTGCCGAGCCCGTTGAAGATGCCCGCGAACTCGCAGGCGATGTAGCCGCCGCCGACGATCAGAAGCGATTTCGGCAGCGCGTCGAGATGGAAGACCTCGTTCGAGGTGAGCGCCAGATCGGCGTTCTCCATCTCGGGCTTCACGGGCCAGCCGCCGGTGGCGATCAGGATGTGGCGCGCGGTCTTGCGCGTCCCGTCGGCGAGCTCGACCGTGTGCGGATCGGCGAGGCGCGCGCGCTGATCGAAGGTCTCCACCCCCGAGCCGGCGAGCATCTTGCGGTAGATGCCCTCCAGCCGGTCGAGTTCCGCCTCGAGCTTGCCGCGGAAGGCGGGCCAGTCGAAGCCCGTCGCCTCGATCTGCCAGCCGAACGCCTGCGCATCGGCGAGCGCGGGGGCGTATTCCGAGGCGAAGACCATGAGCTTCTTGGGCACGCAGCCGCGGATGACGCAGGTGCCGCCGTAACGGCTCGCCTCGGCGAGGCCCACCCGCGCGCCGGCGTCGGAGGCCGCGACGCGCGCCGCGCGCACCCCGCCCGAGCCGCCGCCGATGACGAAGAGGTCGTAGTCGAAGGCCATGGGAACTCCGTTCTTGTCCGGTCAGTCGTCGAGGTCGCGGAACAGGTTGGCCGGCTCGGCGATCTCGAACCGATCCTCCTGAACGCCGCCCGGGTCCAGGTCGCGCAGCTCGGCCCGACCGTCGCCGTGGCCCACCACGACCGTGTCGCAGATATCGAGGAAAAGCCCGTTCTCCACCACGCCCGGCAGCTGGTTGAGCGCCATGGCGAGGCGGTGGGGCGCGCCGATGCGGCGCAGGTGCAGGTCGAGGACATGGTTGCCCTCGTCGGTGACGAAGGGCGCCTCGCCGTTCATGCGGATCGTGATGTCGCGGCCGAGCACGTCGAGCCCCGCCAGCGTCTCCTCGACGAGTGCGCGCGTCGTCTGCCAGCCGAAGGGAATCACCTCGACCGGAAGGGCAAAGGCGCCGAGCGTCCCGACCTCCTTGCCCGCGTCCGCGATCACCACCATGCGGTCCGAGGCCGTGGCGACGATCTTCTCGTGCAGGAGCGCGCCGCCGCCCCCCTTGATCAGGTTGAAATCGGCGTCGAACTCGTCCGCCCCGTCGATCGTGAGGTCGAGCCACCGCGCCTCGTCCAGCGTGACCACCTCGAGGCCCACCTCGCGGGCGAGCTCGGCGGTGCGCCGCGACGTGGGCACGCCCCGGATGCGCTTGCCGCCCGCCACCGCCTCGCCGAGGCAGCGCACCAGCCACGCGGCCGTGGAGCCGGTGCCGAGACCGACGCGCATCCCGTCCTCCACCAGATCGGCGGCGCGGCGCGCGGCGGCGAACTTGGCGCGATCGACGGGGGAGAGATCTTCGGTCATCGGGCGGCTCCGGTGCAGTTCGCCGGGCTTATAGGCGCTCCGGACCGCGGGCGCGAGGGGGCGCGTGCGATCGGCCGCCGTGCGGTCGGCGTGCCATGGTCGCCGGGCCGGGACCTGCGGCACGCGGCCGCGCCAGGCTGGCGCGCCCGCTCCGGCGCGCCACGAGTCCCGGCCGAGCGCGGGAACACGTGGCGAGGCGTCGCTTTCGGGCGATCGGCGGGGCCGCCGCCCGGTGTAGGCCGAGGGCATGGGGGCGGCCCCGCCATGCGCCCGAGGCCGCCCCGGCCCACGCCCGTGCGAGGAAGGCTGCGATGTTTCTTTCCGTCTTCGAGATGTTCAAGGTCGGCATCGGCCCGTCGTCGAGCCACACGATGGGGCCGATGGTGGCGGCGGGGCGCTTCCTCGACCTTCTGCGCGCCGCGCCCTTCGCGGCAGCGGGCCTGCGCGCGCATCTCCACGGCTCGCTCGCCTTCACCGGCGTGGGCCACGCCACCGACCGGGCGGTGATCCTGGGTCTCGCGGGGGTCCTGCCGGAGACCTACGAGGCGGAGGCGGCCGAGGCCGTGCTCTCCGCCAACCGCGAGA
>NZ_JAWLFS010000127.1:0-8646 GCF_041685465.1 Rhodosalinus sp.
ATTTTTCGTACGAAAAATCGCGGGACGGCCACGCCTGTGATGCAGGAGATTTTTCGTACGAAAAATCTCCGCGGCGCCAATCCGGGAAACACGATGGACCGCCAGCCCGCCTTCGTCCTCGTCCGCCCGCAGATGGGCGAGAACATCGGCGCCGCGGCGCGGGCGATGTGGAACTTCGGCCTCGACCGGATGCGCCTCGTCGCCCCGCGCGACGGCTGGCCCAACCCGGCCGCGGGCGCCACGGCGAGCGGGGCGGGGCGGCTGCTCGACGCCGCGCAGCTTCACGACGATACGCCCGCCGCGATCGCCGATGCGACGCATGTCTACGCCACCACCGCGCGCCCGCGCGGCATGACGACGCCGGTGATGAGCCCCGAGCGCGCGATGGCCGATGCCGCCGCGCGCCTCGCCGGGGGCGAGCGGGTGGCGATCCTCTTCGGACCGGAGCGCGCGGGGCTCGAGAACGACGACATCGCGCGCGCCAACACGATCATCACCGTGCCCGTGAACCCGGAGTTCCCGAGCCTCAACCTCGCGCAGTGCGTCCTGCTGACCGCCTACGAATGGCGGCGGCAGGCGGCGGCGGTCCCGCATGAGGCCGTCGTACCCGGCCCCGACGGCCGGGCCGAGGCGGGGGAGGTGGCGCGGCTCGCCGATCACTACGAGGCGCGGCTCGACGAGGCGGGCTTCTTCTTTCCCGCGCACAAGGCCGGGAGCATGCGGCGCAACCTGCGCAACCTCTGGTCGCGGATGCCGCTGACGAAGGCGGACGTGCGCATCTTCCACGGCATTCTGCGGCAACTGGTGCGTCACCGGGACGGGCCGCGCTGAGCTTGCCGCCGCCCGCGCGCCGACATAGGTATCGCGGCGGACAAGCGGAGGCGGGGGCATGGCCGAGAAACGCAAGCTGTTCGAGGAGGTCGGGGCCGAGGCCCGGCCCGGCGCCGCACCGCGCGGCGGCATGATCGACGCGGGACGGCGCGGTGCGCGCGGCGCGGTGCGGGTCTGGCTGATGATCCTCTTCGCGCTGGTCGTCGTGATGATCGCCGTCGGCGGGCTCACCCGGCTCACCGATTCGGGGCTCTCGATCACCGAATGGGCGCCGATCTCGGGCGCGATCCCGCCGATGAGCGCCGAGGACTGGCAGCGCGAGTTCGACGCCTACAGGCAGATCCCCGAATACCAGCTTCAGAACAAGGGCATGAGCCTGTCCGAGTTCAAGTTCATCTACTGGTGGGAATGGGGCCACCGGCAGCTCGGCCGTGTGATCGGGCTGGTCTGGGCCGCGGGCTTCCTCGGGTTTCTCGTCACGCGGAAGATGCCGCCGGGATGGACGGGGCGGCTCTTCGTCCTCGGTGTCCTCGGCGGGCTGCAGGGGGCGATCGGCTGGTGGATGGTGGCCTCGGGCCTCGAGGGCACGATGCTCGACGTGGCGAGCTACCGCCTCGCCACGCATCTCGGCCTCGCCTTCGTGATCCTCGGGCTCATCGCCTGGCATGTCATCCGTCTCGGGCGGGAGGAGCGCGAACTCCTGCAGGCGCGGCGCCAGCGCGAGGGGCGGCTCGCGACCTGGGGCGCGGCCTTCGCCGGGGTCGCCTTCGTGCAGATCCTCGTCGGCGCGCTGGTGGCCGGCATCGACGCGGGCCGCAACTACACCGACTGGCCGCTGATGGCGGGGGGGCTCTTCCCGCCCTATCCCTTCCAGCTGGAGCCCCTCTGGCGCAATTTCTTCGAGGATGACGGGCTCGTGCAGTTCATCCACCGGATGGCCGGCTACGCGCTCGTCCTCTTCGGAGTCCTCCTCTGGTGGATCGCACGGCGCTCGCCCAATCCGGCGACGCGCTTCGCCTTCAACGCGGTGCTGGCGATGGTGCTCGTGCAGCTCGTGCTCGGCATCCTGACGGTGATCTACGCCGCGCCCTGGCACCTCGCGATCCTGCACCAGTTCGGCGCGGTGGTGCTCTGGGTGCTGGCGCTCTGGGCGCGCTTCCGCGCGCTCTACCCGGTGGCGCAATCGGTGCGGGGGACGGCATGACCGCCTATGACGATCTGATGGCGCATGCGCGCGAGACGGAGGCGCTCGCGCAGGTGGCCGGGCGCCTGGGCTGGGACCAGGAGACGATGATGCCGCGCGCCGCCGCGCCCCAGCGGGCCGAGGAGATGGCGGCGATGGAAGCGGTGCTGCATGCGCGGCGCACCGATCCCCGCGTGGCCGAATGGCTCGCCGAGGCGGAGGCGCCGGATGCCGCGGGCGCCGCGCAACTCCGCCTCATCCGGCGGGCGCATGCGCGCGCGGCGAAGGTGCCCGCGCGCCTCGCCGCCGAGCTCGCCCGCGTGACCAGCCGCGCGCAGGGCGTCTGGGCCGAGGCGCGGGCGACGGAGGACCCGGGCGCCTTCCTGCCGGTGCTGGCGGAGGTGGTGGCGCTGCGCCGCGAGGAGGGCGCGGCGCTCGCCGAGGGCGGCGACGTCTACGACGCGCTCCTTCAGGACTACGAACCCGGCACCAGCGCCGGCGAGATCGAGACGATGTTCGCGGCGCTGCGCCCGCGCCTCGCGGAATTGCGCGCCGCGGCGCTCGACCGCCCCGCGCCGCCGGCGCTCACGGGGCGGTTCGACGAGACGGCGCAGCATGCGCTCGCGCGCGAGCTGGCCGGGGCCTTCGGCTACGACCTGAGCCGCGGCCGCATCGACACGGCGGTTCATCCCTTCAGCTCCGGCTCGGGCCTCGACGTGCGGATCACCACGCGCACCGATCCGGCCGATCCCTTCAACTGTCTCTATTCGACGATCCACGAGGTCGGCCACGCGACCTACGAGCAGAACATCGACGACGCCTACCTGCTGACGCCGGTGGGGCAGGGCGCCTCGATGGGCGTGCACGAGAGCCAGAGCCGTCTCTACGAGAACCAGCTCGGCCGGTCGCGCGCCTTCACCGGGTGGCTCTTCCGGCGCATGCGCGAAAGCTTCGGCGAGATCGGCGTCGCGGACGAGGATGCCTTCCATGCCACTGTCAACCGCGTGCACCGCGGCTTCATCCGCACCGAATCCGACGAGCTGCAGTACAACCTGCACGTCCTCCTGCGCTTCGATCTGGAACGCGCGCTGATCGCGGGGGACCTGGCCGCGGGCGATCTGGAGGGGGCATGGAACGACCGCTTCGCGGCCGATTTCGGCTACGCGCCCGAGCGGCCCTCGGACGGGGTGCTGCAGGACGTGCACTGGTCCGTCGGGCTTTTCGGCTACTTCCCGACCTACACGCTCGGCAACCTCTACGCGGGCTGCCTGCACGCCGCGCTGCGCCGCGACCTGCCCGATCTCGACGACCGGCTCGCCGAGGGCGACCCGTCGCCGGCGACGGCGTGGCTGCGCGCGCGGGTGCAGCGCCACGGCGGTCTGATGGAGCCGCGGGCGCTGATCGAGGCGGCCACGGGCGAGCCGCCCTCGGAGGGGCCGCTGCTGGCCTACCTCGAGGCGAAGTTCGGCGAGCTTTACGGGCTCTGAGCGGCCCCGGCGCCAGCGCCGGGGCGTGTCGACGCCGGACGATGACGCGCGCGGCGGAGAGGGTGGCGGGCGCTCGTAGGGGACCTCGATGACCGCGCGGGGCTGTCCTCGGCCACGGGCGTCAGGCAGCCGGTTTCAGTCTGCCCCCGGAACGGGGCCGGGCTTCGGATCACGCGTTCCTGCGTGGTGGCCGCCGTCGTTCACGGGCGCAGGGGAGCCCGCCCGCCACGCCGCGCTTCCGTCGATCCGCTGTCGGGGAGGGGCAATGATCCCGCGCCTCCGTGGCAGACCCCCGTGCAGGAACATCCGACTTCGGGACTTTACGACAGCGCGCCCTTTCCGTGGCCGAGCGCGGACTGCATCGTGCGCACGACCACGAAGGCCTCCCGCAGGTGGCTGCGCTCGAACTCCGAGAGCTCCGACGGGGCCATGTAGTTGTCCGGCGCCGCGCCGCGCGCGATCTGGCGCGCCTGATGGCCGAGGCGTGTCGCCGCGATCAGGTCCCAGGCGTCGATCAGGTCGCGTCCGCCGGCCCCCGAGACGATGCCGGCGGCCTGCGCCGCGGTGAGCCGGGCGCGCGTGCCCGCGTCCTCGATCCGGCCGGTGAGCGCGTAGACGCGGGCGAGATCGACCACCGGCACCACGCCGTTCAGCTTCAGGTCGATCTGGTGGCGGTGCTCGCCCGAGCGGATCGTCGCGAAGCCGCGCAACAGCCCGAGCGGCGGCGCGTGCTTGAGCGAGTTGGCGACCATGTGCGCGGTGAAGATCGAGTTCTTCGAGGCCGCCTCCAGCGTCTCGCGGTGCAGGCCCTCGAAGAGCGTCGCGTCGCCGCCGATGGGCCGCAGGTCGAACATCACCGAGGCGAGCATCTGCGCCTCGGGCGAGGGCCGCGCGATCCAGCCGGCGAAATAGTCCCGCCAGACGTGGACCGGCTGACGCCAGCGCGGGTTGGTGGCCATCATGTCGCCCGGGCAATAGACGTAGCCGCAGGTGGCGAGACCGTCGGAAACGAACCGCGCGAGGCGCTCGAAATAGGGCATGTCGGCGTCGGTGACTGCGTCGCTGAGCATCAGGCAGTTGTCCTGATCCGAGATGCCGGTCTGTTCCTGCCGGCCCTGGCTGCCGCAGGCGAGCCACAGGTAAGGCGCGGGCGGCGGGCCGAACCTTGCCTCGGCCAAGGCGAGAAGGCGGCGCGTCGCGGCGTCGGCGACATCGGTGATCTGGCGCGTCACGGCCTCGGGCCGGGCGCCCGCGGCGACGAGTTGCGCCAGCAGCTCGGGCAGCCGCGCGGTCACCCGCGCCATCGCGTCGGCATCCGGCGCCTCGGCCACGCCGCGCACGAGCTCGCCCGCGCCGAGCGCCTGCGCGCGCGTCAGGTCGGTCTGGGTGATGATCCCGACGAGCCGTCCGCCCTCGACCACCGGCACATGGCCGACCCCGCGCTCCATCATCAGCGCCAGCACGTCGGAGCCGAGCGCCGAGGGCGGCAGCGCGATCGGTGCGGCGGTCATGATCTCGCCCACCGGCGTCTCGGGGTCGCGCCCCTCGGCAAGGAGCCGCCCCGTCAGGTCGCGCAGCGTCAGCAGGCCGAGGAGCCGGCCCTCGCGTTCGACGCAGAGCGAGGAGATTCCGCGCGCGTGCATCCGCGCCGCGGCCTCGCGCGAGGGCGTCTCGGGCGGGCAGGTTTCGGGCGAGGCGGTCATCAATGCCGAAACGGCGAGGCTCGCGAGATCGGTGCGTGCCGTCGCGCGCGCCGGGCCGGCGGAGAAGAACCGGCCGAAGGCCGGCACCTCGCGGCAGAGCGCGCGGAACTCGGCGCCCTCGAGCGTGAGCACCACGCAGGGGGTCGTGGCGCGCAGCGCCGTGCGCGTGGGTTCCTGGCGGAGCGCCCCGCGGCGCGAGAGCGTCGCGCCCGGGGCGAGTTCGGCGACGGTCGCGCCGTGCGCGTCCAGCCGCTCGGCGCGGCCCGTGCGCAGCACCGCCACGAAATCGAGCGTCTCGCCCACCGCGTAGAGCGAGGCGCCCTCGGCGAGGCGGCGTCGGCCCATCTGGCGCGCGAGCGCCTCGAGGCGCTCGCCCGGCAGAAGGTCCCAGGGATGCGCGGCCGCCAGAAATGCCGCGTCCGCCTCCGGGTCGGGGGCGGGTGCGGGCGGCGTGGGGACAGGCTCGGTCATGTGCCGTGCCTCCTGAAAAGGGCAGGGCGGGCCCGTGGGCCCGCCCCTTTCGCGTCAGTGATCCTGCTGCGCCTCTGCGGCGCCGCGGGGCACGCGGACGCTCTCGACGAGCTCCTTGATTTCCCGCGGGGTGTCGGCCGTCGACAGCGAGACCGCGTAGGCCACCGCGAAGTTCAGCACCGCGCCGATCGCCCCGATCGCCGTGGACTGGATACCGAAGAGCGAACCCTCCACCGTATCCGGGAAGCTGTTGGTGTCGGGGATGAAGAACCAGCCCTTGTGCAGGAAGATGTAGACGAGCGTGAAGATCAGGCCCGTCAGCATCCCCGCCACCGCGCCGTGGTTGTTGATGCGCGTGGAGAAGATGCCCATCATCAGCGCCGGGAAGATCGAGGCCGCCGCGATCCCGAAGGCCAGCGCCACGGTCTGCGCCGCGAAGCCGGGCGGATTGAGGCCCAGATAGCTTGCCACCACGATCGAGAGCGCCATGGCGATCCGCGCGGTCAGAAGCTCCCCCTTCTCGGAGATGTTCGGCGTGAGCTGTCCCTTGAACAGGTCGTGCGCCACCGAGCCCGAGATCGCGAGCAGGAGGCCCGCCGCCGTGGAGAGCGCCGCGGCGATGCCGCCCGCCGCCACGAGGCCGATCACCCAGCCCGGCAGGTTGGCGATCTCCGGGTTGGCGAGCACGAGGATGTCGCGGTTGAAGTTGGTGAGCTCGTTGCCCTCCCAGCCTTCCTCGGCCGCGCGCTCCTGCATCTCCGGGGCATCGTCGTTGTAGTACTGGATGCGCCCGTCGCCGTTCTTGTCCTCGAAGCCGAGAAGCCCGGTCTCCTGCCAGGTCGCCATCCAGTCGTAGGCCGGATCGCTCTCGATCTGCTCGATGCTCACCGCCTGCTGCTCGGTGCCCTGCGGCCACATCAGGTCGGTGATGTTGAGCCGCGCCATCGCGCCCACGGCCGGCGCCGTGAGGTAGAGAAGGGCGATGAAGACGAGTGCCCAGCCCGCCGACCACCGCGCGTCCGAGACCTTCGGCACGGTGAAGAAGCGGATGATGACATGCGGCAGGCCCGCGGTGCCGATCATCAGCGACAGCGTGAAGAGCACCATGTTGATGGTCGAACCATGATGCTCGGTGTAGCTGTTGAAGCCGAGGTCGGTCACGATCTGGTTGAGCTTAACCAGCAGCGGCTCGCCGCTGGCCTGGTGCTCGCCGAACAGGCCGAGCGCCGGGATCGGGTTGCCGGTCAGCTGCAGCGAGATGAAGATCGCCGGGATCGTGTAGGCGGTGATCAGCACGCAGTACTGCGCCACCTGCGTGTAGGTCACCCCCTTCATGCCGCCGAAGACCGCGTAGGCGAAGACCACGCAGGCCCCGATCAGCAGGCCGGCGGTGTTCGAGATCTCGAGGAAACGCCCGAAGGCGACGCCGACGCCCGTCATCTGCCCGATCACGTAGGTGACCGAGGCCACGATCAGGCAGAGCACCGCGACGAGGCGCGCGCTCTTGGAATAGAAGCGGTCGCCGATGAACTCGGGCACCGTGAACTTGCCGAACTTGCGCAGGTAGGGCGCGAGCAGCAGCGCGAGCAGCACGTAACCGCCCGTCCAGCCCATCAGGTAGCTGGAGTTGTCGTAGCCCGTGAAGGCGATCAGACCCGCCATCGAGATGAAGGAGGCCGCCGACATCCAGTCGGCCGCCGTGGCCATGCCGTTGGTGACCGGGTGCACGCCGCGGCTCGCCGCGTAGAACTCGGCGGTCGAGCCCGCGCGCGCCCAGACCGCGATGCCGATGTAGAGCGCGAAGGAGGCGCCCACGAAGAGAACGTTGATCGTAAACTGGTCCATGATCTCACTCCTCGTCCACGCCGTGCTCACGGTCGAGCTTGTTCATCCGCCAGGCGTAGAAGAAGATCAGCGCCATGAAGACGAGAATCGAGCCCTGCTGCGCGAACCAGAAGCCGAGGTCCGTGCCCCCGACCGGAATGCCCGACAGAAGCGGTCGCAACAGGATGCCGAAGCCGAAGCTCACCAGCGCCCAGATCACCAGGCTCCACTTGATCACTCTCAGGTTTGCCGTCCAGTAGGCCTTGCCCGACTCGGCGGCCCCCTCGTTCGTTTGATCCGCCATCGGCGGCTCCTCCTCTTTTGTCGTGTGCGCCGGGTCGGGCGCGGTGGGTCAGGCCTGCGCCCGCTGCACGATCGCGGCGAGCTCCGCCGCGATCCGGTCGATCTCGCCCATGGCGTCGATGCGCTCGAGCTTGCCCTGGGTGTCGTAATGCGCCGCGAGCGGCGCGGTCTCGCGGTGGTAGGCCTCCAGCCGCGCGGCCACGGTCTCCGCGCGGTCGTCGGCGCGGCGGGTGAACTCCGTGCCGCCGCAGCGGTCGCAGGTGTCCGCCACCGCCGGGCGCTTGGCGCTGTCGTGATAGCCCTCGCCGCAGCCAGCGCAGGTGAAGCGGCCCGCGATGCGGTCCACCATCGCCGCGTCGTCCACCTCGAGGCTGATCGCCGCGGCAAGCGCGCGGCCGCGTTCGGCGAGAAGCCGATCGAGCGCCGCCGCCTGCGGTGTCGTGCGCGGGAATCCGTCGAGGATCGCGCCCTGTGCGCAGTCCGGCGCGTCGAGCCGCTCGGCGAGGATGGCCGTCACGATCTCGTCGGAGACGAGGTCGCCCGCGTCCATCACCGCCTTCGCCGCCTGTCCCGCCTCGGTGCCCTCGGCCACCGCCGCGCGCAGCATGTCGCCGGTGGACAGCTGCACGAGACCGAAGGCCTCCTGCAGCTTGCGCGCCTGCGTGCCCTTGCCCGCGCCCGGCGGGCCGAGCAGGATCAGCACCGGGCCGGTGGCCCCTGTCGCCGTGCCGTCCATCACGCGCCCTCCCTGTTCATCCTGTTTTCGACGAGGTCGTCGACGACGGCGGGCTCGGCGAGGGTGGAGGTGTCGCCGAGGGAGTCGGGGTCGTTCTCGGCGATCTTG
>NZ_JAWLFS010000128.1:0-8619 GCF_041685465.1 Rhodosalinus sp.
GGGCGGCGGCGCGATCGTGAACGTCACCTCGATCTCGGGCTATCAGGGGCTTCCGGCGGCGCACACCTACACCGCTGCCAAAGGGGGCATGATCAACCTGACCCGGTCGCTCTGCGTCGCCTACGCCAAGGACGACATCCGCGCCAATGCCATCGCGCCGGGGTTCATCGCCACGCGGATGGTGGCCGATTTCCTGCCGCTCTTCGACGACGAGGCCGTGGCCGAGAGCATCACGCCGATGAAGCGACCCGGCACGCCCGAGGAGATGGCCTACGGCTGCCTCTACCTCGCCTCGGACGAGGCGAGCTACTGCAACGGCACGATCCTGACGATCGACGGCGGCACGACCGCGCGGCAATAGGCGCAGGGGCGGGGGGTGTGCGGCTCGACCCGTTGACGCGTTTCCGACCGGGAGCGCCGGTCACCGCGCCGCGCACTCCCTGCTGATCTTGGCGGCGGGCCGCCTTGCGCGCACGCGCGCGTTGCGCTCGCGCAGGCTGGTCCGTCAGAGCAGGTCCGGTGCCTCAGTGCGCGGGCGGGACATTCCCCACCTGCCGGTTCGTGCCGGTCAGGCGCCGCGGTGGTCCGTCGCGGCACGTTCGATTGGTGTTTTGTACGGTCGGCGGGGCACGTTGCGCCCGAGCGGTCCGCCCGCGTCAGAGCGCGCTTTCGGGCGTGTCGAGCGCGGCGCGGCTGCCCTCGCGCAACGGCGCGAGCCATCCTGCCACCCGCGGCAGTTCGGTGTCGTGGAAGTGACGGGCCGTCCAGAGCCGCGCCTCCGCCGCGCCGTCCACCAGCGCCATGTCCGCGAGGAGCCAGCCAACGACGAGATGACCCGTGGCATGCAGGACCCCGGTGGCATGGGCCAGCGGCTGCAACGGGTCGTCGGCCGCGCCGGCGTGCCGCGCGGCGTCCTCCACGGCATCGGCCGCCCCCTGCAGGCCCGGCGCCAGCGAAGCGGTCGCGGGCCGCCCGGCCGCGCGGGCGGCCGTCGCCCGGATCTCCTCGAGCAGCGCGGCCAGCGCCGTGCCCCCGTCACCCATGACCTTGCGGCGCAGCAGATCGACGCCCTGGATCCCCGTGGTGCCCTCGTGGATCGGGTTCAGCCGGTTGTCGCGGTAGAGCTGCTCGACGTCGAAATCCCGGGTGTAGCCGTAGCCGCCGTGCACCTGGATGGCCATGTGATTGGCCTCCAGCCCGAATTCGGAGGGCCAGCTCTTGGTCACGGGCGTCAGCAGGTCGAGGCGGGCATGGGCGGTCGCGCGGTCCTCCTCGGTCTCCGCGGCCGCCGCCAGATCGGCGAGGCGCGCGGTGTAGAGACAGAGCGCGAGCCCCCCCTCGGCGATCGCCTTCTGCGCGAGCAGCATCCGCCGCACGTCCGGGTGACGGACGAGCGGCACGGGCGCGGGCGCGCGCCGGTCTTCGAGTGGTCGGCCCTGCCGCCGCTCGAAGGCGTAGTCGCGCGATAGCAGATAGCCGCGCCAGGCGAGCGCGGCGGCGCCGAGGCCGACGTTGATGCGCGCCTCGTTCATCATCTGGAACATGATGGCCAGCCCCTGCCCGGGCTCACCTACCAGCCAGCCGACGGCGCCGGGTGTGCCGCCCGGGCGGTGGCGGGTGCCTTCGCCGAGATTGAGCAGGCAGTTGGAGATCCCGCGGTAGCCCATCTTGTGATTGAGCCCCGCGATGGCGAGGTCGTTGGGTCCGGCCCCCCCGGGCGCCATGTCCGGCAGTACCTTGGGCACGAGAAAGAGCGAGATGCCCTTGGTGCCCTCGGGCAAGCCGCCGTCCGCGTTCTCGATCTTCGCGAGGACGAGGTGGATCGTGTCGGGCGTGATGTCCTGCCCTGCACCCGAGATCCACATCTTGCGCCCTGTCAGGCGAAAGCGGCGCCCGGCCGCATCCTCTCCGTCTGCGCGGGCGCGGGTCGTGATGTCGCCAAGCGAACTTCCCGCCTCCGGCTCGGACAGGCACATGGTGCCGAGCGCCGTGCCCTCGTGCTGCGGCCGGGCGAAAAGCGCGATCTGGCGGGGCGTGCCGTAGGCCGTGATGACGCGCGCGTTGGCCTGGCTCAGCATCGGGAAGCCGCTGGCCGCGATATTGGCGGCCATGACGCCGGACATCGCGGCCGTCCCGACCGTGATGGGAAGCTGCAGGCCCCCATGTGCCTCGTCCACCGTGGCGAGTTGCAGCCCCGCGTCGAGATAGGTGCGCACCGCGTCGCGCACGCCCGGATGCAGCCGCACCTCGCCGTCCGGCAGAAGCTCCGGCTCGGCGCGGTCCGACGGTTTCCAGGCGGGCAGGAACTCCTGCTCGGCCAGTTGCTCGGCCAGATCGAGAAAGGCGCGGTAGTCCTGCGCCGTCTGACCGGCGAAGCGGGGCAGGGCGGTCAGCTGCTCAGCGCCGAGCCAGTCGAAGAGCATGAAGTCGAGAACCGTGCGGTCGACGCCGGGCATCGGGTCTGGCCTCCGGTGTTGTGGGTCAGGCGCGGCGCACGCTGTTCATGCTGGCGCTGATGAGGGCGAGGATCAGGATGAGCCCCTGCACGATGTATTGCCAGTATGTGGCGACGCCCATCACCGAAAGACCGTTGTTGATGACGCCGATCAGCAGCACGCCGACGGCAGTGCCGAAGACGTGGAACTTGCCCGGCCGCAGCGTCGAGGCGCCGATGAAGACCGCGACGAAGGCGTTCAGGAGATAGGTCTCACCCACGCCCTGCGGCCGGCCGGAGCCGAGGTTCGCCGCCGCCACGAGACCGCCGAGCGCCGCGCAGGCTGCCGAGATCGCCATGGCGACGAGCGCGTACTTCTGGAAGTTGATACCCGACAGGCGCGCCGCCTCTCTGTTGCCGCCGATGGCGTACATGTTGCGACCGGGCTGCGTGTGCTCGAGGAAGATCCACAGCACCACGGCCGTGGCGATCATGATCAGGATCGGATTCGGGATGCCGAGGACAACCCCCTGGCCGATGATCTGGAAGCTTTCGGGCATGTCCGAGGAATAGACCGTGCGTGCGCCCGAGACCCCGAGGATCACCCCGGTCACGATGAAACTCATCGCGAGGGTCTCGACGATCGCGGAGATGCCGAGGTAACTGACCAGCGCGCCGTTGATCATGCCGATCGCCATGGCGAGGATCAGGACGGCGAGCACCGCGCCGAGGACGACCCAGCCCGATTCCATTCCGAGTTCGGCGAGAAAGCGCGCGGCGAAATAGCCCCCGAAGGTCGCCATCGCCCCGATCGACAGATCGAAGAGCCCGACGACGAGGCAGACGGTCAGACCCAGCGCGATGATCCCGAGGATCGAGACCTGATTGAGGATGTTCAGCGTGTTGCGCAGCGTCGGAAAGACCTCCGGCCGCGCGAGGCTGAAGATCACGATCAGCAGCACGAGCGAGATCAGGGTCCCCCATCGTGCGAGGAACCCGAGCCAGTCGAAGCCGGCTCCTGCCTGTCCGGTGTCAGTCGTCGCCATCGTCGAGCGCCCCTCCTGCCGCAAGCGTCATGATGTTCTGCTCGGTGACCTGATCGCCCGTCAGGGCCCCGGCCACGCGGCCGCGGAAGAAGACAAGAACCCGATCGCAGATCACCGGGTATTCCTCGAGTTCGGTCGAGGTGAAGAGGATCGCCGCGCCCTCGCCCGCAAGCTCCTCGATCAGGTCGTAGATCTCGGCCTTCGCGCCGACGTCCACCGCGGCGGTGGGCGCGTTGAGGAGAAACACCTGCGCGCCTGTCGAGAGCCAGCGGCCCAGGATCACCTTTTGCTGGTTGCCGCCGGAGAGATCGTCGATCGCGGTCTCGATGCCGGGCATCCGGACCCGCATCCGCTCCGCGACGGCCTTGCCCTCGCGCGCTTCGGCCGCGCGGTTCACGAGGTGCAGGATCGGATCGCGCAGGTAGCGCGCCAGCGACGGCATCGTGATGTTCGTGCGGATCGACTCGGCGTGAAAGACCGACTCGGCCAGCCGGTCGGCGGGGACGTAGGCGATGCCGGCGGCGATCGCGTCGGCCGGCTCTTGCAGCCGCAGCTCAGCCTCGCCCTTGCGAATCGTTCCGGCGCGCCGCCGGATGCGTCCGAACATGAGCGAGAGAACGTCCTCGGCGCCGCTGCCGGGCAGGCCCGCGACGCCGAGGATCTCGCCTTGGTGCAGCGTCAGCGAGACATTCTCGGCGCCGCCGCCCGAGAGCCCCTCGGCCTCCATCGCGACGCTCTCGCGCATGTGGCTGCCGGATTTGCGGCCCGAGAGCTCGCCGCGCCGGCCGACGATCGCCTCGATCACGCTGGCGCGGTCCATCGTGGCGCGCTCGAAGGTGCCGGCGTTGCGCCCGTCGCGCAGCACCGTGGCGCGGTCCGCGATCTCGAACACCTCGGCCAGCCGGTGGCTGACGTAGAGAAAGGAGTGCCCCTCCTGCGCGAGGCGCCGCATCTGGACGAAGAGGGTCTCGACTTCGTGCGGCAGAAGCGCGGTGGTCGGCTCGTCGAGGATGATGATCTTCGCGTCGCTGGCCACCGCCTTGGCGATCGAGATCATGGCGACATGATCGGCGCGCAGCGCCGTAATCTGCGCATCGGTGGAAATGTCGAGGCCGACGTAGTCGAGGATGTCGCGCGCCCTTGCGTGGGCCTTCGGCCAGTCGACGAGGCCCATGCGGCGGGGCAGATCCTCGCCCAGCCAGAGATTCTCGGCCACGTTCAGCGTCGGCACGAGATTGAAGTGCTGGTGCACCACGGCGATGCCGGCCTCGACCGCGCCGCGCGGAGTCGCGAAGTTGACGGGACGGCTCTCGATGCGCACCTCGCCCGCGGTGGCCGCGTAGGCGCCGCAGACGCACTTGATGAGCGTGGACTTGCCCGCGCCGTTTTCGCCGAGCAGCGCGTGGATCTCGCCGCGGCGCACCTCGAGGCTCACGTCGTCGAGCGCGAGGGTGCCAGGGAATTCCTTGCGCAGCCCACGCACCCCGAGCACCGGGGTCTCGCTGCCGGCCGCCTCTTGGCGGGTGAATTCGGTCGCTTCTGCCGTCATCGGCTGCCTCGCCGGAAGAGGCGACGGGCGCCGCGCCCCCGCAGGATCGCGTCGCCCGCCGCACGTGCGTGTCGTGTCACTGAGCGACGGCCTCTCCCGAGAAGAGCATGCAGTCCGCGAAGTTCACGTCTTCACCCTTCGGCGGCACCGTCGCGTCGGTGATCAGGCACGGCTTCAGCGTGAGCAGCTTCGTGGTGGGTGGATTGCCATCGAGCGTCGCCTCGACCACGTCCACCGCGACCGCGCCCATGCGGTCGATGTCGTAGGCGACGGTCAGCGCCACCGGCGCGTCGCCCCGAATGAGATCGATCGCTTCGGGGTTGCCGTCCATCGAGACGATGAAGATCTCGTCGGCCATGCCCGCCTGCTCGATGGCGCGCGCCGCCGGCGCCGCGAGTTCGTCCCAGCCGGTCCAGACCGCGTCGACGTCCGGGTTCGACAGCAGGATGTTGGTGATCTGGTTGTAGGCATCGTCCACCTGGCCGGGCACCTTGACCTCGATCTCGATGACGTCGATGTCGTCATAGTCCTCGAGCGTGGCATGGAAGCCGTGGTCTCGCTCCCGTAGTGCGGGAAGCACGTTCCAGTTGAGCTTGACGACCTTGCCCTCGCCCTCGAGGCGCCCGATCATTTCCGTCGTGGCGATCACGCCGTCGGCGGTGTTGTTCGAGCCGATGTCGGCGGTGATGCCGGGGGCGAGGCCCGAGAAGGTCGAGACGAAGGGGATACCGGCCTCGTTCGCGCGCTCGATCACGCCGGTCATCTGCGGATTGGGCGAGGCGACGTTGATGATCGCGTCGAAACCGCGGTCGATGTAGTTGTTGGCGGCATTGTTGGTCGCCACCTGGTCGCCCTGTCCGTCGAAGACCTCGACCTCCCAGCCGCGCTCCTTCGCAGTGGCCTCGGCAGTGGTGGCCATGATGTTGATCGAGGGCGAGTTGTAGTTCACGGCCACGATGCCGACCTGAACGTCGTCCTGCGCGAGCGCCGCGGGTGCGCCCAGCCCGAGCGCCGCCACGGCGCCCAGCGTGTTGCGTGCCAGTGTCATCTCTTTTCCTCCCTTTGGACGCGGCGCGCTGTGCGGCGCCGTTTCTCCGGTCCGCGGCGCATGCCGGCCTTCGCCGGTCGCTCCCCGTCTCCTCCCGCGGATGCGCCCCGGTTCGACGTTACGCAGCGCATTCTTATC
Source organism: Rhodosalinus sp. (assembly GCF_041685465.1). Taxonomy (NCBI): domain Bacteria; kingdom Pseudomonadati; phylum Pseudomonadota; class Alphaproteobacteria; order Rhodobacterales; family Paracoccaceae; genus Rhodosalinus; species Rhodosalinus sp. The sequence goes on from NZ_JAWLFS010000128.1 coordinate 6,216, forward strand.
GGTCAACATCTTTGCACCACAAGATTGTCAAACAAAATGGCGGGGCGTAGTCTCTCCCCGTTGGTGCGCATCGGGGGGCCACGCGATGACCGAAAGACGTCTGCCGTTCGAGGGGGCCGTGAACGTCCGCGACCTCGGCGGCTATCCGTGCCGGGACGGCGGGCGGACCGAATGGCGCCGCGTCTATCGCGCTGATTCCCTCGCGGACCTCACGGACGCCGATCTCGACAGCCTCGAGCGGCTCGGCCTCTATGGCCTCGTCGATTTTCGGCTCGACGATGAGCGGGAGCGCAAGCCCGACCGCCTTCCGCCGTCGCACGGGCTGCGCCTGCTGCAGGCGGGGTTCCTGCCGCGCGGGACGCAGGACATGCTGCGCGACGTCGCCGACGGGCGGCTCTCGCCCGAGGAGATCCGGGCCGAGGTCGAGCGCCATTACCGCCTCTTCCCGCAGGAGCATCTGCCCGACTACGCGGCCATGTTCCGTCTGATGATCGAGGCCGACGGGCGCCCGGTTCTCGTCCACTGCACCAGTGGCAAGGATCGGACAGGCTTCGGTGCGGCGCTGCTGCTGCGCGCCGCCGACGTTCCGGACGAGACCATCGCCGAGGACTATGCGCTGACCAATGCCTACCGCCGCGATCTGCGCTTCATGTTCGGCCCGCAGGTGTCGGCTGCGGCGCTCGAGACCCTGACTGCGGCGCACCCCGAATACATCCGGGTCGCCCTCGGCGAACTCTCTAGGATGCATCCGCAGGTCGAGAGTTGGCTCGAGGCGATGGGGCTCGACGCTGCCGAACGGCGCGCGGCGCGGCGCCTGCTGCGCGCCGAGGGCTAGCGGAAATGCCGCCGCAGGCGATCCTTCAGCGGCAGCGCCGTCATGTTGAGCTGCACCGGGCAGATGGACACCGCGTTCTCGGCGATCGCCCCGAGGTCGGTGCCCTCGTCTGCCGCGCCCCGCGTGTAGCGCAGCCGTATCCAGTAGTAGGGCGCGCCGCGCCCGTCCACGCGCCCCTCCGGCGTGAAGGATCCCGGCGGGCGCTGGCCCTGGTCGACGACGTGCAGACCGGTCACCTCGTCCGGTCCCACGGGTGGGAAATTGACGTTGACGAAGGTGCCGTCGGCCATCTCGGCCTTCAGGATGCCGTCGATCACCTGCGGCAGGAAACGTTCGGCGGTCTGCCACGGCACGTCCTCGCCCGGCGTGAACACCTGGCTCAGCGCGATCGACGGCACGCCCAGAAGCGCGCCCTCCATCGCTGCCGCGGCGGTGCCGGAATAGGTCAGGTCCTCGGCCAGGTTCGCGCCCCTGTTGATGCCCGAGAGCAGCAGCGTCGGCGCGCCGTCCATCAGTTCGTGAATCGCCATGATCGCGCAATCCGTCGGCGTGCCTTTCAGCGCGAAGTGGCGGTCGTCCACCTTTCGCACGCGGACGGGGACGTGCATCGAGACCGAATGCGAGGCGCCCGAGCGTTCCTCGTCGGGCGCGATCACCCAGACGTCGTCGCAATACTGCCGCACCACCCGCTCCAGCAGCTGGATGCCCTCGGCATGGATGCCGTCGTCATTGGTGATCAGGATCTTGTGATTCGACAGGTCCATGCTGGCTCCTCCCCGTGCCGGCCCGAAATCATGCCTAGACTTTCATACGTTATTGTAGGACACAAGCGCGAAGGGAGGAGCGCATGACAGACGCCACGATTCAGGGCGTGGGCATGACGGCCTTCGGCCGGCACCCCGACCGTTCGGTGCGATCGCTGGCCGAGGAGGCGGTGCGCGCAGCACTTGCCGACGCGGGGCTTCGGGCGCGCGACGTGGGCGCGGTGATCTTCGGCAACGCGGTGCAGGGCGCGATGGAGGGGCAGTTCGGCATCCGCGGCCAGATCGCCCTGCGCGACATGGATTTCGACGCGGTGCCCATCATCAACGTCGAGAACGCCTGCGCCAGCGCCTCGACCGCGCTGAACCTCGCCGTGATGCATGTGACCTCGGGCGCCTGCGACGTGGCCCTCGCCGTGGGCACGGAAAAGATGGTGCACCCCGACACCGCCCGCTCGATGGACGCCTTCGAGGGCAGCTGGGACCGCGCCGACCGCGAGGGCGCCATCGCCCGGCTGACCGACCTGGGCAAGGGGATGCCCGTGGCCGAGGAGGTGCGCGCTAAGGAGACGCCGCACACCGTCTTCATGGACGTCTATTCCTCCTTCGCGCGGTCGCACATGGCCCGTTTCGGAACCACGGAGCGGCAGATGGCGGTGGTGGCGTCAAAGAACCACGCCCATTCGGTCGAGAACCCGCTGTCGCAATATCGCAAGCCCTTCACCGTGGACGAGGTGCTGAACGCGCGGCTGATCGCCTGGCCGCTGACGCTGCCGATGTGCTCGCCGATCAGCGATGGCGCGGCGGC
>NZ_JAWLFS010000129.1:0-8593 GCF_041685465.1 Rhodosalinus sp.
GCGTCGCCGAAGGGCGCCCAGCTCAGCAGAAGCGTCCAGACGCCCCAGCGCGCCCAGATCGCCTCGGCGCGGGCGAGCTGCATCTCGCTCGCCACCCGCCAGCGCCCGTGCGCGAGGCGCGCGCCGCCCCGCCCGAGCACGTAATTCACCACGGCGCCGAGGGTGTTGCCCACCGAGGCCACGATCACGAGCGTGGCGACCGGAGCGGCCCCCGCCGCCTGCATCCCGGCGAAGACGATCTCGGACTGGAAGGGCAGGACCGTCGCCGCGCCGAAGGCGGCGAGGAAGAGCCCCGTCAGTCCCGCGACGTCGGACAGCACGGCGCGCGGGCGCTCACTCCCCGGTGCTGGGGACGCGCACCTCGCGATCGTTCTGGGGCTCGCGCGGCTCGCGCGGCGGGCGGCCGATCACCTCCTTCAGGTCGTCGAGGTCGATGAAGTTGTCGGCCTGACGGCGCAGGTCGTCGGCGATCATCGGCGGCTGGCTCCGGATGGTCGAGACCACCGAGACCCGCACGCCCTGCCGCTGCAGGCTCTCGACGAGCGGCTTGAAGTCGCCGTCGCCGGAGAAGAGCACCATGTGATCCATCCGCGGCGCGAGCTCCATCGCATCGACCGAGAGCTCGATGTCCATGTTGCCCTTGACCTTGCGGCGCCCCTGACTGTCCGTGTACTCCTTCGCCGGCTTGGTCACCATCGCGAACCCGTTGTAGTGCAGCCAATCCACGAGCGGGCGGATTGGGGAATACTCCTCGCTCTCGATGAGCGCCGTGTAATAGAACGCTCTGAGAAGCTTGCCGCGGCGCATGAATTCCTGTCGCAGCAGCTTGTAGTCTATGTCGAAGCCGAGCGCCTTCGCCGTCGCGTAGAGGTTCGCCCCGTCTATGAACAGCGCAAGCCGTTCGTCCTTGTAAAACATGCCGGGATATCCTTTCGTCAGCACGGCGGGCGCATCTGCGGGCCGAGTGGAAGCCCTGCGCCGAGACACCGATAATGTCAGAGAATAGGAACATTTCGGGATGGCACAAGGTGGGGAGACGAGTGCGCGTGCCGGTGCGGGCGCTTCCGCCACACGCGCTTTCGTTGCGTTTGGCGCGAATGCACCCCGCGCCGGCCGATCGCCAGAGGAGACGCTGCGTCAGGCACTTGAGGACGTTGCGGCAGAGGGGGCGTCCGTCGCGGCGGTCAGCCGTTTCTATCGCACGCCGGCCTTCCCGCCTGGCGCCGGTCCCGACTTCGTGAACGCCGCCGCCGCGCTCGATTGGTCCGGAAGCGCCGGCGCGCTGCTGTCGCTCCTGCACAGGATCGAGGCACGCTTCGGCCGCGACCGCGCCGAGCGCTGGGCGCCGCGCACGCTCGATCTGGACCTGATCGCGGCCGGCGACGCGGTGCACCCGGACCGGGCGACCTTCGAGGCCTGGGCCCGGCTCGCGCCCGAGCGCCAGCGCCGCGAGGCACCGGATCGCATGATCCTGCCGCACCCGCGGATGCACGAGCGCGCCTTCGTCCTGATTCCCCTCGCCGACGTCGCGCCCGACTGGCGTCACCCGGTGCTGGGCCGCAGCGTCGCGCAGATGGTCGCGGACCTGCCCGCCGGCGCCCGCGCGGAGGTGGTCGCGCTCTGAACCTGCGCTTGCATTTTCGCGGCAGTCTCGCTATCCGGTCCACTTCCTGCCCCGCGTCTGCATGACTGGAGTGTCCGATGGCCCGCGTTACCACCGAGGATTGCGTCGACAAGGTTCCGAACCGTTTCGAGCTGGTGATGCTCGCGGCGCACCGCGCGCGCGAGATCTCGGCCGGAAGCCCGCTCTCGGTCGACCGCGACAACGACAAGAACCCGGTCGTCGCACTGCGCGAGATCGCCGAGGAGACGCAGCAGGCCGGCGACCTGCGCGAGCGCCTGATCGAGGCGAACCAGACGCAGATCGAGGTGGACGAGCCGGAAGAGGATTCGATGGCGCTCCTGATGGGCGGCGGCGAGGCCGACAAGCCCTCCGAGGACGAGATGCCGGACGAGGCGCTGCTGCGTCAGCTCATGGAAGCGCAGGGCGAGAAGTGAGGGCCGCGGGGCGCCCTCCCCGCGCATGACCGCGCCGGCGACCGCCGAGGCGGGGTTCGGCGCGGACGACCTCGTCGCGCTGGTGCGGGCCTACAATCCGCGCACGAATGCCCGGCTGCTCGCCGATGCCTTCGCGTATGGCCGCGCGATGCACGACGGGCAGTTCCGCCACTCGGGCGAGCCGTATTTCACGCACCCCGTGGCGGTGGCCGAGATCCTCGCCGGGCAGCGGCTCGACGACGCGACCATCGCGACCGCGCTCCTGCACGACACGATCGAGGACACGAAGTCCACGCACGACGAGATCGAGCGGCGCTTCGGCGCCGAGATCGCGCGCCTCGTGGACGGGGTGACCAAGCTCACCAACCTGCAGCTTTCCTCGACCGAGACGCAGCAGGCCGAGAACTTCCGCAAGCTCTTCATCGCCATGTCCAAGGACGTGCGCGTTATTCTCGTGAAGCTCGCGGACCGCCTGCACAACATGCGCACCATCAAGGCCATGCGCCCCGAAAAGCAGGGCAAGAAGGCGCGCGAGACGATGGATATCTACGCGCCGCTCGCGGGCCGCATGGGCATGCAATGGATGCGCGAGGAGCTGGAGGACCTGGCCTTCCGCGTGCTCAACCCCGAGGGCCGGGCGAGCATCATGCGCCGCTTCATCACCCTGCAGAAGGCCGCCGGCGACGTCGTGCCCCGCATCACCGGCGACATGCGGCTCGAACTCGAAAAGGCCGGCATCGAGGCAGAGGTCTTCGGCCGCGCGAAGAAGCCCTACTCGATCTGGCGCAAGATGCAGGAGAAGCAGCTCGCCTTTTCGCGGCTGTCCGACATCTACGGCTTCCGCGTCATCACCGACAGCGAGATGGACTGCTACCGCGCGCTCGGCGCGATCCATCAACGCTGGCGCGCGGTGCCCGGCCGCTTCAAGGACTACATCAGCCAGCCGAAGTCGAACGGTTACCGCTCCATCCATACCACCGTCTCGGGGCGCGACGGCAAGCGGGTCGAGGTGCAGATCCGCACCCGCGCGATGCATGACGTGGCCGAGACGGGCGTGGCCGCGCACTGGTCCTACCGCGATGGCGTGCGCACCGAGAATCCCTTCGCGGTCGATCCCACCAAGTGGGTCGCGCAACTGACCGAGCAGTTCGACGCCGAGGACGACCACGAGAGCTTCCTCGAAGCCGTGAAGCTCGAGATGTATTCGGACAAGGTTTTCTGCTTCACGCCGAAGGGCGACGTGGTCAAGCTGCCGCGCGGCGCGACGCCGATCGACTTCGGCTTCGCCATCCACACGCGCATCGGCTCGGCCTGCGTGGGGGCCAAGGTGGACGGGCTGCGCGTGCCGCTCTGGACGCGGCTCAAGAACGGGCAGTCGGTCGAGATCATCACCGCCGAGGGACAGGTGCCGCAACCTGCATGGCTCGACATCGCGATCACCGGCAAGGCGAAGGCCGCGGTCCGGCGCAGCCTGCGCGATCAGGACCGCGCGCGCTTCATCCGGCTGGGCCGCGAACTCGCGCGGTCGGCCTTCGAGAATCTCGGCAAGAAGGCCACCGACAAGACGCTCGACACCGCGGCCAAGAAGCTGCGACTCGGCGGCCATGAAGAGGTGCTCGCGCGGCTCGGCTCGGCCGAACTGACGGCGCGTGACGTGGTCGACGCGGTCTATCCCGACCTCGCCCCCAGACCGACCGAGCAGATCGACACCCGCCGCGCGGTCGTGGGCCTCGGCCAAGGCCAGAGCTTCGAGCGCGCGCCCTGCTGTCAGCCCCTGCCGGGCGAGCGCATCGTCGGCATCACGTGGCGCGGGCGCGGCGTGGTGGTGCACGCCATCGACTGCGAGACGCTGGCCGCCTTCGAGGAGCAGCCGGCGCGCTGGGTGGATCTTCAGTGGTCGGCCGGCACCCATCCACCGGTCTATACCGTCAGCCTCGATGTCACCATCGGCAACGATGCCGGCGTCCTCGGGCGCATTTGCACATTGATCGGAGAGCAGAAGGCCAATATCTCGGACCTGAAGTTCGTGGACCGGAAGCCGGACTTCTATCGTTTGCTGGTCGACGTCGATCTGCGCGACGCCGAGCACCTGCATTCGGTGGTCTCGGCGCTGGAGGCCGAAAGCGACGTGGCCGCGGTGGACCGCTTCCGCGACGCCTCGACCGCCGGTCCGCCGGAGGCTCGGGCGAGCTAGGGAACAGGGACCGTTGGTCTTCAAACGCCGCGACAAGCGCCCCTGGTGGAAGATCATGGCCGAGGCGCTCTGGCCGCGCGGCGGCTGGCGGCGTGCGTTTCTCTACGTCCAGCACCGGCTCAACCGCCTGCCCGGCTCGCCGGAGCGCATCGGGCGGGGCATCTGGTCGGGAATCTTCATAACCTTCACGCCGTATTTCGGGCTGCACTTCCTGATCTCGGCGCTGCTCGCCTGGGCGATCCGGGGCAATGTCATCGCGGCGCTGCTGGCCACCTTCTTCGGCAATCCGCTGACCTTCCTGCCGATCGCCGTCATCTCGCTGCAGACCGGGCACCTCGTGCTCGGCACCGAGCTCGAGGAAGATGCGCAGAGTTCGCTCTGGGACAAGTTCGCCGTCGCCGGGCGCGACCTGAACGACAATTTCTGGGCCTTCATGCAGGGCGCGCCGCAGGACTGGAACGGCCTCGCCGCGTTCTGGGCCGAGGTGCTCTGGCCCTACACCGTGGGCGGCCTCATCGCGGGTTTCTTCGTGGCGAGCGCGGTCTACCTTCTCGCCGTGCCGGTGATCCGGGCCTATCAGCGGCGGCGCGCGGCAAGGATCCGCGACAGCCTCGACGCCAAGCTCCGGAAGATTCGCCGCCGCCGCCACACCGCGGGGGCTGACGCCGGGCACGGACCGGAGTAGCTCTTGGCGCACCAGCCGAAAGGAGGCTCAGCATGCCCCACCCTCCCCTGCGCCTCGGCGTGAACATCGACCACGTCGCCACCGTGCGCAACGCCCGCGGCGGGGCCACGCCCGACCCGGTGCGGGCCGCAAGGCTCGCCGAGGAGGCCGGCGCCGACGGCATCACCGCCCATCTGCGCGAGGATCGCCGCCACATCGCCGACGCCGATATCGAGGGGTTGATGCAGGTGCTGCGCGTGCCGCTCAACTTCGAGATGGCGGCGACGCCGGAAATGCAGGCCATCGCGCTGCGCCACCGCCCGCATGCCGTCTGCCTCGTGCCCGAGCGGCGGGAGGAACGCACGACCGAGGGCGGCCTCGAGGTCGCCGAGGAAGAAGCGCGGCTCACCGAGTTCATCGCCCCGCTGCGCGCCGCGGGCTGCCGCGTCTCGCTCTTCATCGCCGCCGACCGGGACCAGATCGGCGCCGCGCGCCGCGTCGGCGCCGAGGTGATCGAGCTGCACACCGGCGCCTATTGCGAGGCCCACGCCGAGGGGCGCACCGCCGACCGCGACGCCGAGCTCGCCCGGATCACCGAGATGGCGATGGTCGCCGACGGCCTCGGCCTCGAGGTGCACGCGGGCCACGGGCTGACCTACGACACCGTGGCGCCGATCGCCGCCCTGCCGGAGGTGCGCGAGCTCAACATCGGGCATTTCCTCATCGGCGAGGCGATCTTCCGCGGTCTTGCCCCGGCCATCGAGGAGATGCGCCGGCACATGGACGCGGCGCGCGGCTGAACGATGGACACGCCGCACCCGACCCCCGCGCCCATCCTGCTGCGCCGCTGGGCGGTCGCCGTGCTCGCCGTCCTCGCCGGGCTGCTGGCGCTCTGGCAACTCGAGAGCGCCCGCTCCGGCGTGGCGATCGAGAGCTTCACCGTCGGCGAGACGCCCGTGACGCGCTACGCCGAACCGGAGGCCGACGGCCCGCTCGTCGTGGTCGCCCACGGCTTCGCCGGCTCGCGGCAGATGATGCAGGCCTATTCGCTGGCGCTCGCGCAGGCGGGCTATGTCGCATGGGCCTTCGACTTCGAGGGGCACGGGCGCAACCCGGTGCCGATGTCGGGCGACGTGGACAGCATCGACGGCACGACGCAACGCCTGATCGACCAGACGCTGTCGGTGGTCGAGGCGGGCCGCGCGCGCGAGGCGCGGGAGGGCGAGGTCGCGGTTCTGGGCCACTCGATGGCGACCGACATCATCATCCGCGCCGCGCTTGCCGACGACCGCATCGGCCCCGTGGTCGCCATCTCGCCCTTCAGCCAGGCGGTGACGGAGGAGGCGCCCGAGCGGCTGCTGATGATCACCGGCGAATGGGAGCCGGGCCTGCGCGAATTTTCGCTCCGCGCGCTTCGCATGGTGGAACCCGAGGCGGAGGAAGGCGAGACCGCGCGCGCCGGCGACGTGGTGCGCCGCGCCGTCGTCGCACCGCTCGCCGAGCATGTCGCAGTGCTCTACTCCAAGCGCGGCCGGGAGGAGGCCGTGGCCTGGCTCGACGCCGCCTACGAGCGCGACAGCGCCGCGCCGGTGCCGCGCACGGGGCCCTGGGTGCTGGTGCTCTTCGCCTCGGTCGTGGCGCTCGCCTGGCCGATGTCGCACCTGCTGCCCGCACGGCGGGTGGAGCGCGAGGCGCTGCCGCCGCGGCGCTTCGCGCTCGCGGTCGCCGCTCCGGCGGTGGTGGCGCCGCTGCTCGCGGTGCCGCTGGACGTCGCGTTCCTGCCGGTGCTCGTGGCCGACTACCTCGCGCTGCACCTGGCTGTCTACGGCGTCCTGCAACTCGGGCTGCTCGCGCGCTCTAGCGTGCCGCTCGGCCGCGTCTCGCCCGTGGCGGCGGGGGCGCTCCTCCTCTGGGGGCTCGCCGTGTTCGGCTTTCTGCTCGACCGCTACGGGGCGAACTTCTGGCCGACTGTAGAGCGCGGCTGGATCATCCTCGCGCTGGCGGTGGGCGCCGTGCCCTTCATGCTGGCCGACGCGCTGATCACCATGGGCGGGCAGGCGCCGCTCTGGCAGCGGATCGCGGCGCGCGGCGCCTTCTTCGTCTCGCTCGCCCTCGCCCTCGCGCTCGACTTCGAGGGGCTGTTCTTCCTGCTGCTGATCGCGCCGGTGATCCTGCTGTTCTACCTGCTCTACGGCCTGATGGGCCGCTGGGCCGCGCGGTCGGGCGGCGCCGCCGGCCCCGGCCTCGCCCTTGGCCTCATCCTCGCCTGGGCGCTGGGCGTGAGCTTTCCGCTGTTTGCGGGCTAGCGCGCATGATCCTCGGCATCGGCACGGACCTTGCCAACATCGAGCGGATCGAGCGGACGCTGGAGCGGTTCGGCGATCGCTTCCGCAACCGCGTCTTCACCCAGACCGAGCAGCGCAAGGCCGAGCGCCGCCGCGACACCGCCGGCACCTACGCCAAGCGGTGGGCGGCGAAGGAGGCGTGCTCCAAGGCGCTGGGCACGGGGCTGCGCATGGGCATCGCCTGGCGCGACATGCATGTCACCAACATGGCGACCGGGCAGCCGGTGATGCATGTGACCGGCTGGGCCGCGCGGCGGCTGGCGGAACTGACGCCAGAGGGGCACGAGGCGGTCATTCACGTCACGCTGACCGACGATCACCCCTGGGCGCAGGCCTTCGTGGTGATCGAGGCGCGGCCGCTGCGCACGCCGCCTGATCCCGCACACCCCCTCGCTTGACACCTTGTGTCCCGGCGCCCATGAAGCCTGCGATCAGGCAGGGGCGGGAAAACAGGCATGGCCGAGGACAAAAGCTGGGGCGGCGCGATCGTCGAGACGCTGAAGACGATCGTCTACGCGCTGCTGATCGCGGGCGTCTTCCGCACGCTTTTCTTTCAGCCGTTCTGGATCCCGTCGGGGTCGATGAAGGACACGCTGCTGATCGGCGATTTCCTCTTCGTCAACAAGATGTCCTATGGCTATTCCTATGCCTCCTGCCCCTCGGTCCGCATCCCGGCGGTCGGCCTCGACATCGACGCGGAGGATCTGTGCGGCTGGATGCAGCGCGGCGACGGGCGGCTCTTCGGCGGCGAGCCGCAGCGCGGCGACGTGGCGGTCTTTCGCCATCCGGTGACGGGGCGCGACTTCATCAAGCGGATCGTGGGCCTGCCGGGCGACCGGGTGCAGATGCGCGAGGGGCGGCTGGTGCTCAACGGCACGCCGGTGGAGGTCACGCCCGACGGCAGCTTCGAAGAGATCATGGCGCCGCAGGGGCCGCAGGGCACGCGCCCGCGCTGTGCCAACGCGCCCGTGGGCAACGGCGCGGTCTGCGAAAAGGAAAAGTTCGCCGAGACGCTGCCGAACGGCACCACCCATTCGATCCTCAACATCGGGCGGCAGGCCTCTGACGACACGCCGGTCTACACGGTGCCCGAGGGGCATTACTTCATGATGGGCGACAACCGCGACAATTCCTCCGACAGCCGGGTGCCGCAGCAGGTGGGCGGCGTGGGCATGGTGCCCTATGCCGACCTGATCGGTCGTGCCGACCGGGTGATGTTCTCTTCTGCCGGGCGCTCGATGCTGTTCTTCTGGACCTGGCGCGGCGACCGCTTCTTCGAGAAGATCGAGTGAAGCTGTCGGCCGAGCTGCGCGCCTTCGAGGGCCGGATCGG
>NZ_JAWLFS010000130.1:0-7042 GCF_041685465.1 Rhodosalinus sp.
TCGTCGATGATGAGCACGCCCGTGCCGTCGCCGACGAGGTCCATGTTCGGCGCCTTGATGATCTGCGGCTCGGCGCGCGTCTGGAAGTTGTAGCTCTTGACGCTGATCGTATCGACGGTGCGGATGTCGAGCTCGCGGGAGACGATCATCGCGGGGGCCATGCCGCCGCGGGTGATCGCGACCACCACGCGCCAGCCGCCGCCCTCGGGGCCGTGGCCGTCGAGCCGCCAGGCCAGCGCGCGTGCGTCGCGGTGGAGCTGATCCCAGCTGACGTGGAACCCCTTCTCGTGCGGCAGCCGGTCGGTCATCGCGTCCCCCGTTCAGCCCTTGGTGATGTCCGGCGCGTCCACCGCCTTCATGCCGACGACGTGATAGCCGGCGTCGACGTGGTGCGTCTCGCCCGTGACGCCCGAGGCGAGATCGGAGAGCAGGTAGAGCGCCGAGTTGCCCACGTCGTCGGTCGTCACGTTGCGCCGCAGCGGCGAGTTGTACTCGTTCCACTTCATGATGTAGCGGAAATCGCCGATGCCGGAGGCGGCGAGCGTCTTGATCGGCCCGGCGCTGATGGCGTTGACGCGGATTCCGTCCTTGCCCAGATCCTCGGCGAGATAGCGCACCGAGGCCTCGAGCGCGGCCTTGGCCACGCCCATGACGTTGTAATGCGGCATCACCTTCTCCGCACCGTAGTAGGTGAGCGTCAGGCAGGCCCCGCCCGGCCCCATCAGCTTTTCCGCGCGCTGGACGGCGGCGGTGAAGGAGTAGACCGAGATGTCCATCGACATGGCGAAGTTGCCGCGCGAGGTGTCCACGTAGCGCCCGCGCAGCTCGCCCTTGTCGGAAAACCCGATGGCGTGGACGATGAAATCGAGCCGCCCCCAGCGCTCGCGGATCTCGGCGAAGAGGCGGTCGAGCGAGTCCTCGTCGGCCACGTCGCATTCGACGAGGAAATCGCTGCCGAGCTGGCCCGCGAGCGGTCCCACGCGCTTTTTCAGCGCGTCGCCCTGGTAGGAGAAGGCGAGCTCCGCGCCCGCCTCGGCGCAGGCGCGTGCGACACCCCATGCGATGGACTTCTCGTTCGCCAGCCCCATGATCAGCCCGCGCTTGCCGGCGAGGAGGGTATTTGACATGGGGTGTCTCCGAGCGATGTCCGCGATCTCCGCTCCTTTAGACAATCGGACTCGGGGCATCAAGAGCGCCCGGCCGGCCCGGCCGGCGCCCTCTGGAAAGGACAAGAGATGACGGACCGCAGCGGTATCTTCGCAGGCGATGATCCCTTTGAAATCGCGCGCAATTGGCTGGGCGAGGCCGAAAGGAGCGAACCCAACGACCCGAACGCCATCGCGCTGGCGTCGGTGGACGCGGACGGGCTGCCGAACGCGCGCATGGTGCTTCTGAAGGAGATCGAGCCGCAAGCCTTCGTGTTCTACACCAACTACGAGAGCGCCAAGGCGCGCGAGATCGAGAGCGCGGGCAAGGCGGCCTTCGTGATGCACTGGAAGACGCTGCGCCGGCAGATCCGGGTGCGCGGGCTCACCGAACGCGAGGAGGGCGAGAGCGCGGACGCCTATTTCGCCTCCCGCTCGCTCAAGAGCCGGCTGGGCGCCTGGGCCTCGCGGCAGTCGCGCCCGCTCGAAAGCCGCACGGCGCTGATGGCCGAGGTGGCGCGGGTCACGGCGCGCTATGGCAACGCCCCGCCGCGGCCGCCGTTCTGGGGCGGCATCCGCATCCGCCCGGTGGAGATCGAGTTCTGGGCCGACGGCGCCTTCCGTCTGCACGACCGTTTCGTCTGGCGCCGCGCCGCACCGGGGGAGGCCTGGGACGTCGAGCGGCTGCACCCGTGAGCCGCGCCGCTCCGGCGCAGGGGCCACCGGTCTCCGCGCCGGCGTCTTCCGTCGCGGCCGGGTGAGGCCCGGGGGCGAGGAGCCCGCCGCCGTGCGACGGGCCGCCCCCCGTCGCCCGGGCGACCCGGGCGTTCAGGGCGCCGGGCGTGGCCGGATCAGAAGCGCTCCGCGCGCAGCACCTCGCAGTCGGTGACGCTGACGACGCCGATGTGGCGATCGACCACCCCGAAGGCCGCTTCGAGCAGCGCTTCCAGCCGCTCGGGCCGGATGATGCAGACGACGGACACCATGCCGCCCGCGCGGCTGACCTGCCCCTCGCGGCTCCACTGCCCGGACCGGCCGGAGCCGCCGAGCACCGGCAGGATGGTGAAGCCGGTCACGCCCGCCTTGATCAGGGCCGCGGTCAGGCGGTCTTCCATGACGGCCTCGATGGTGATCTCGACGCGCTTGGCCTCGTGGGTCTGCATTGGCTCAGCCTCCGGTCAGGGCCCGGGATACCGCGAGATAGATGGGAATGCCGAGCGTCAGGTTGAACGGGAAGGTCACGCCGAGAGACAGCGTGAGGTAGATCGACGGGTTCGCCTCCGGCAGCGCCACGCGCATCGCCGCGGGCACGGCGATATAGGACGCCGAGGCGGCGAGCGTCATGAAGAGCATCACGCCGCCCGGGCTCAGCCCGAGCAGCAGCCCGGCCGCGAGCCCGAAGGCGGAGCCCACGAGCGGCATCAGGACGCCGAAGGCGAAGAGGCCGGGCGTCAGCACCGAGCGCGCCTCGCGCAGGCCGCGCCCCGCGACGAGCCCCATGTCCAGAAGGAAGAGGCAGAGCACCCCCTGGAAGGGCGCGACGATGAAGGGCGCGATCATCTCCAGCCCCTCGTCGCCGGTGATCCAGCCAATGACGAAGGAGCCCACGAGGAGCACGATGGAGCCGTTGAGCAGGATCTCGCGGACGAGGCCCTCCTCCATCCCCGCCTGCGCCTTGCCGAAGCGCGCGATGATCCAGAGCGCCGAGAGGATCGCGGGCGCCTCCATCACCGCGGCCACGGCGACCATGTAGCCCTCCGAGGAGAGCCCCGCGGATGTCGCCACAGAGGTCGCGGCGACGAAGGTCACGATGGAGATCGAGCCGTAGTGCCCCGCCACAGCCGCCGCGTCGGTGACCGAGAGCCGCGTCATTCCCTTGAGCAGGCCGAAGGCCACGACCGGCAGGACGAAGGAGAGAACGACGCCGGCCACGAGCGACAGGACGAGCGTCGCGTCGATCCCGTGGGCGGCGACGCTCGCGCCGCCCTTGAAGCCGATCGCGAAGAGCAGGTAGATCGACAGCCCCTTCGCGACGGCCTCCGGCACCGAGAGATCGGAGCGCGCGAAGGCGGCCGCGACGCCGAGCACGAAAAAGAGGATGATCGGCGACAACAGGTTGTCCGCCGCGAGCGCGAGAATGCCGTCCATCTGCCGCTCCCCTGCGTTTCGGGTCGTGGGCTCCTAGCGTCCCCCGCCCCCGGGGTAAAGCGTGCGCGCCCGACCGTTGCGCGCGCGCATGGTCGCACCGTGCCGCTTCCGTGGGCAATTCCGCCGCTTGCGCCGGCGGGCCGCATGGACAGGCGCGGCGCGGGGATGCAGGGGACGGCGGCACGTAGTATCCCTACGCCCGGGCCGACGCAGCCGCGTCTGGCCCCCGACCCGACACCGAGGCCCCGCTTGCACCATGACCCGACCGGACACGCCCCCCCGACCCGAGACCGCCGCCCCGGACGCGCCACCGTGGCATGCGCGCGAGGCAGAGGAGGCCGCGAACCGGCTCGCCACCGGCGCCGAGGGGCTTTCCGAGGCCGAGGCCGAGCGTCGGCTGTCTGAGACGGGGCCGAACCGCCTGCCCGAGCCGCCGCGCGCGGGGCCGGTCAGACGCTTCCTGCGGCAGTTCCAGAACCTCCTGATCTACGTGCTTCTGGCCGCTGCGGCGGTCACGGCCGCGCTCGGCCATCCGGTGGATACCGGCGTGATCCTCGCGGTCGTTCTGGTCAACGCCGTGATCGGCTTCGTGCAGGAGGGACGCGCGGAAGAGGCGCTCACGGCGATCCGCGGCATGCTCGCCCCCGAGGCGCGGGTGATCCGCGACGGCCGGCGCCGCACCGTCCCGGCCGAGGCGCTGGTGCCGGGCGACGTCGTCGTCCTCGAGCCCGGTGACCGCGTGCCGGCCGACGTGCGGCTCACGTCGGCCAACGGGCTGCGCAGCCAGGAGGCGGTGCTCACGGGGGAATCCGTCGCCGTCGAGAAGGCCACCGCGCCCGTCGCGGCGGAGGCCGCGCTCGGCGACCGGCGCTCGATGGCCTTCAGCGGCGCGCTGGTCGCCGCCGGCAGCGGGCGGGGGATCGTCGTGGCGACCGGCGCCGATACGGAGATCGGGCGCATCAGCGGCCTGCTCGGCGCGGTCGAGACCGTGACGACCCCGCTGCTGCGGCAGATGGAGGTCTTCGCGCGCACGATCACCATGGCCATCCTGATCGTCGCGGCGGCGATCCTCGGCTTCGGGGTGCTCGTGGCGGGCATGCCCTTCCGCGAGATCTTCATGGCGGTGGTGGGCCTCGCCGTCGCGGCGATCCCGGAAGGGCTGCCCGCCATCCTGACGGTAACGCTCGCCATCGGGGTGCAGGGCATGGCCGCCCGCAAGGCGATCGTGCGCCGGCTGCCGGCGATCGAGGCGCTGGGATCGGTCTCGGCGATCTGCTCGGACAAGACCGGCACGCTCACGAAGAACGAGATGACCGTGGCCTCCGTCGCCACGGCGCGCCGCGCCTTCTCGGTGAGCGGGGCGGGCTACGCGCCGCATGGCGGCATCGCCCACGACGGCCGCGAGGTCGATCCGGCCGGACACCCGCTGCTGATGGACCTCGCCACCGGCGCGGTGCTCTGCAACGACGCGGAGCTCTCCGGGAGCGACGGGCACTGGACGGTCGCCGGCGATCCGATGGAGGGGGCGCTCGTCACCTTCGCCTGCAAGGCCGGGCTTGATCCGGAGGCGCTGCGCGCCGCCAACCCGCAGACCGACGCGATCCCCTTCGACGCCGAGCACCGCTTCATGGCGACGCTGCACCACGACCATGCCGGGCATGCGGCGATCCACGTCAAGGGGGCGCCCGAGCGCATCCTCGAGATGTGCGCTGCCCAGCACTGCGAGGAGGACGGCGCGCGCCCGCTCGACGCGGCGTGGTGGCACGCCCGCGCCCAGGAGATCGCGGGCGAGGGGCAGCGCGTCCTCGCCATCGCCACGCGGGACGTCCCCTCCGAGACGCGCACGCTCCGCTTCGAGGACGTCGAGGGCGGCCTCACGCTGCTCGGTCTCGTCGGTCTGATCGACCCCCCGCGGGAGGAGGCGATCGCCGCGGTCGCCGAGTGCCGCGCCGCGGGCATCCGGGTGAAGATGATCACCGGGGACCACGCCGGCACGGCGCGCGCCATCGCGCGCCAGCTCGGCCTCGAACGACCCGACGCGGTGCTCACCGGCGCCGAGATCGACGCGCTGCCGGAGGCGGAGCTGCGCCTGCGCGCGGCGGACACGGACGTCTTCGCGCGCACCTCGCCCGAGCACAAGCTGCGCCTCGTCGAGGCGCTTCAGGCCGGGGGAGACGCCGTGGCGATGACCGGCGACGGCGTCAACGATGCGCCCGCGCTCAAGCGCGCGGACATCGGAATCGCAATGGGCCGCGCCGGCACCGAGGCGGCCAAGGAGGCCGCCGAGATCGTGCTGGCCGACGACAACTTCGCCACTATCGCCGAGGCGGTGAAGGCCGGGCGGACCGTCTACGACAACCTCAAGAAGGCCATCGTCTTCCTGTTGCCCGTGAACGGGGGCGAGTCGCTCGCGCTGATCGCGGCGCTCCTTCTGGGGCTGACGCTGCCCGTGACGCCGGTGCAGATCCTCTGGGTCAACATGGTCAGCTCCGTGGTGCTCGCCATGGCGCTCGCCTTCGAGGGGCCGGAGCCCGGCCTGATGCGCCGCCCGCCGCGCCCGGCCGACGCGCCGATCCTGTCGCGCTTCGTGCTCTGGCGGGTCGGCGTCGTCTCGCTCCTGTTCTGCGCCGGCATCTTCGGGATGTTCAATCTGGCCGAGGCGCGCGGCGCCTCGCTTGAGGAGGCGCGGACCATCGCCGTCAACACGCTGGTTGTGATGGAGATCTTCTACCTCTTCTCGGTGCGCTTCCTGAACACGACCTCGCTCTCGCTCGGCGCGGCGCTCGGCACGCGGCCGGTTCTGATCGCCGTGGGCGCGGTCACGGCGCTGCAGCTTGCCTTCACCTACGCGCCGTTCATGGAGACATTCTTCGACACGCGCCCGCTCTCGCTGGCCGAGGGTCTCATGGTCGTGGCTGTCGGCCCGGCGTTGCTGATCCTGCTGGAACTCGAGAAGCGCCTCCTGGTGCAGTGGCGAGACCGGGTGGCCCGGTAACCGTCGGTCCGGGCATCGCCGCTCCGCCATGCGCGCGTCGGCGTCGTCCCGGCAAGGGGAAGGCTGGAACGGCGCGGCCTCGATCCCTGCGTCGGGCAATTCGAAAGGTCTTGCAAACCGGGCGGCATCCGGAAAAGAACGCCCCATGACCGAGGCGCTTCAGAGAAGGCTCCGCCGCGGCGCGCTGCTCGCCCTGCTGGCGCTCGTGCCGGCCACCGCAGGGGCAGAGCCCGCCTGCCGGGCGGATACGGTCTGGCTGCGCGGCGACTGGGGCGATGCGCGCTTCAGCGTGACCGTCGCCGACGAGCCGGAGACGCGCGCGCAGGGCCTCATGTTCGTGGAGGACATGGGCCACCTCGAGGGCATGCTCTTCGTCTACGAACGCCCGCAGAGCGTGTCCTTCTGGATGAAGAACACGCTCATTCCGCTCGACATGATCTTCGCCGACCGCCGCGGCGTCGTCCGACGGGTCCATGCCGAGGCGGTGCCGGGCGACACGACGCCGATTCCCGGCGGCGACGACATCCTCGTGGTGCTCGAGATCAACGGCGGGCTGGCGGAGCAGTTCGGAATCGCCCCGGGCACCGAATTGCGCCACCCGTCGCTCGGCGACGCGGCGGCGTGGCCCTGCTGAGGCTTCCCAAGCCCGGGCGCGAGATGTAGAGGGAGCACCGTCGGGGCGTAGCGCAGCCTGGTAGCGCGTCTGTTTTGGGTACAGAAGGTCGTGAGTTCGAATCTCGCCGCCCCGACCATC
>NZ_JAWLFS010000130.1:7142-8533 GCF_041685465.1 Rhodosalinus sp.
CTGTATTTCCGGCGCACCTTTTGCGCCTCGGCGCCACGACTCGCGGCAGGGGCCCGCCGCGCCCGCCCGGTCCGGTCAAGCGGAAAAAGCACGGCCATCGTCGAAAATTCGCGTTGACGATCTAGTCCCGAATACGTCAGGTTGTGTAGGCGGTCGCGCTGGCCACCATATGTAGGGCAGACGAGGCAGGGCCGCGAAACACACGCAACACAAGGGCCCGGGCTGCGGGCACCATCGGCCGTGCGCCGGGGCTCGGTCTGTTGCGGCCGACGAAATGACAAGGCGGGGACACCGACAGATGCGGATCGAGAGAAAGTTCACCGAGGCAGGACAGGACGCCTACGCGGGGATCGAGTTCGTCACCACGAGCTCTGAAATCCGCAACCCGGACGGCACGGTGGTCTTCCGCCTCGAGGAGGTCGAGGTGCCCGCCCGCTGGAGCCAGGTCGCCTCCGACGTCATCGCGCAGAAGTATTTTCGCAAGGCAGGCGTGCCCAACAAGCTCGCCCGCGTCGCCGAGGAGGGCGTGCCGGAGTTCCTGTGGCGCGCCGCGCCGGCCGAGGACAACGACGGCTTCGGCGGCGAGACGAGCGCGCGGCAGGTCTTCGACCGCATGGCCGGCGCCTGGGCCTACTGGGGCTGGAAGGGCGGCTACTTCTCCAGCGAGGAGGACGCGCGCGCCTACTTCGACGAGATGCGCCACATGCTCGCAACCCAGCGCGCCGCGCCGAACTCGCCGCAGTGGTTCAACACCGGCCTGCACTGGGCCTACGGCATCGACGGCCCGAGCCAGGGCCACTACTACGTCGATTACCGGACCGGCGAGCTGACCAAGGCGCGCTCGGCCTACGAACATCCGCAGCCGCACGCCTGCTTCATCCAGTCCGTGCAGGACGACCTCGTGAACGAGGGCGGCATCATGGACCTCTGGGTGCGCGAGGCGCGCCTCTTCAAGTACGGCTCGGGCACCGGCACGAACTTCAGCCACCTGCGCGGCGAGGGCGAGAAGCTCTCGGGCGGGGGCAAGTCGTCGGGCCTCATGGGCTTTCTCAAGATCGGCGACCGCGCCGCCGGCGCGATCAAGTCGGGCGGCACGACACGCCGCGCGGCCAAGATGGTGATCGCCGACGTGGATCACCCCGACATCGAGGAATTCATCAACTGGAAGGTCGTCGAGGAGCAGAAGGTGGCGAGCCTCGTCGCCGGCTCCAAGGCGCATGAGGCGCGGCTGAACGACATCTTCGCCGCCATCGGCGCCTGGGACGGCGCGGCCGAGGACGCCGCCGACCCGGCGAAGAACCCGCAACTCAAGACGGCGATCCGCGCCGCCAAGCGCGACCGCATCCCCGAGACCTACACCAAGCGGGTGCTCGACTACGCGAAGCAGGGCT
>NZ_JAWLFS010000131.1:0-8504 GCF_041685465.1 Rhodosalinus sp.
CAGGATCTTGCCGCGGAGCGGCAGCACCGCCTGCGTGCGCCGGTCGCGGCCGGTCTGCGCGCTGCCGCCGGCGCTGTCGCCCTCGACCAGAAAGAGCTCTGTCTTTTCCGGGTTCTTCTCGGAGCAGTCCTTGAGCTTACCGGCGAGGTAATTGACGTCCATCGCCGACTTGCGGCGGGTCAGCTCGCGCGCCTTGCGCGCGGCCTCGCGCGCGAGCGCGGCCTCGACGATCTTGCCGACGATGGCCTTCGCCTCGGTGGGGTTCTCCTCCACCCAGAGGGCGAGGCGCTCGTTCATCAGGCTCTCGACCGCCGGGCGCACCTCGGAACTCACCAGCTTGTCCTTGGTCTGGCTCGAGAACTTGGGGTCCGGCACCTTGACCGACAGGACACAGGTCAGCCCCTCGCGCGCATCGTCGCCCGAGAAGCTCACCTTCTCGCGCTTGGCGATGCCGCTGTCGGCGGCGTAACGGGTCAGCGTGCGCGTGAGCGCGCCGCGGAAGCCCGCGAGGTGGGTGCCCCCGTCGCGCTGCGGGATGTTGTTGGTGAAGGGCAGCACCGTCTCGTGATAGCTGTCGTTCCACCACATGGCGATCTCGACGCCGATGCCGTCGCGCTCGCCCTCGATGTGGATCGGCTCGGACATCAGCGGCTGCTTGTGGCGGTCGAGATACTTCACGAACTCGCGCACGCCGCCCTCGTAGCAGAGCTCGCTGCGCAGGGGCTCGGCCGGACGCCGGTCCTCGAGGAGGATGCGGACGCCGGAATTGAGGAAGGCGAGTTCGCGCAGGCGCCGCTCCAGCGTCTCGAAGGAATAATCGAGGTTGGAGAAGGTGTCGAGCGAGGCGAGGAAGCGCACCTCGGTGCCCTGTTTGCCCTCGGCGTCGCCGGTGACGCGCAGGTGTTCCACCGTCTCGCCGTGCTCGAAACGGGCGTAATGTGCCTTGCCGTCGCGCCATATCCGGAGTTCCAGCCAGTCGGAAAGCGCGTTGACCACGGAGACGCCGACGCCGTGCAGACCCCCGGAGACCTTGTAGGAGTTCTGATCGAACTTCCCGCCCGCGTGCAGCTGGGTCATGATGACCTCTGCCGCGCTCACGCCTTCCTCGGAGTGGATCTCGACGGGGACGCCGCGGCCGTTGTCGGCCACCGACACCGAGCTGTCGGCGTGGATCACGACGTGGACGTAGTCCGCGTGGCCGGCCAGCGCCTCGTCGATGCCGTTGTCCACGACCTCGTAGACCATGTGATGCAGGCCCGAGCCGTCGTCGGTGTCGCCGATGTACATGCCCGGCCGCTTGCGGACGGCCTCCAGCCCCTTGAGAACCTTGATGGATTCGGCGCCGTAGTCGCTCGGCGCCGGCGTGTCTGCGGCCATGCCCGGAAACCTCTCGATTGGTCCCGCGGTTATAGGCGCTCGCGCCGGGAATGTCACGCGCGCGGGGACGTTTACCAGACGGGGATGGCGATCCCCACGAGGATCAGCGCCACACCCGCGATCCGGTTCGTCCGCCGGAGCGCCGCGGGCGAGCTGAGCCGCCGTTTCGCCCGGTCCACGAGCAGCGCGACCGAGAGGTTGCAGACGAAAGGCACCACCATGGAAATCCCCACGATCACCGCGATGTCCGCCGCCGTCACCCGGTCGAGATCGAAGAAGCCCGGCAGCACGCCCATGTAGAAGAGGATCGCCTTCGGGTTGCCGAGGATCGCGGCGAGCCCGGCGAAGAACCCCGCCCAGAGGCCCGGCCGCGTCAGCCGGCTGTCGGCGTTCACGGCGCGGTCGGCGTTGCGGATCACCGTGATGCCCAGCCAGACGAAGACCGCCGCGGCGACGAGCCGGAGCGCGGTCATCGCGCCGTCCAGGCTCGATACCACCCAGGCGAGACCGAGAAGCGCGAGGAGCGACCAGAGCGCGTCGCCGATCACCACCCCCGCCGCCAGCGGCCAGGCCGCCGGGAGCCCGCCCGCGAGGGTGCGTGCCGTCAGCGCCATCCAGACCGGCCCGGGCGTCAGGAACAGTGCGAAGACCGCGGCGGCATAAAGCGCGATATCGGCGGACGCGAGGGTCATGTCCCGTGATCGCCCGTCGTCAGAGCGGGTGCAAGCGGCTCTCGCCAGCCTCCTCCGTCACCTCGAGGCGCTGGGCCCGGTCGCCCAGCGCCTCGAAAAGCTCCGCGCCGGTGCCGGTCATCCACGCCTGCGCGCCGAGCGCGCAGACCTCGTCGTAAAGCGCCGCGCGGCGGGTCGCGTCCAGATGCGCCGCCACCTCGTCCAGCAGGAGGATCGGCGCCGCGCCGAGCTCCTCGGCCAGCGCCCGTGCGTTGGCGAGCACGAGCGAGATCAGGAGCGCCTTCTGCTCCCCGGTGGAGCAGGCCTCCGCCGGCATGCCCTTCGCCGCGTAGGTCGCGGCAAGATCGGCACGGTGCGGCCCGGTGAGCGTGCGCCCGGCGGCGCGGTCGCGGACGCGCCCGGCCTCCAGCGCCGCGGCGAGCGCGTCGGCCGCCTCCGGCATTTCCTCCGGATAGGCGACCTCCAGCGCCGCGGCCGGGAAGGCCGTCTCCGCCGCCGCCTGCGCCGCCGCCACCCGGTCGAGCGCGGCACGCCGGCCGGCGGCGATGGCCGCGCCGTTCTCGGCCATCTGCGCCTCGAGCGCGCCGAACCACGCCGGGTCGCGCACATCGTCCTTGAGCAGGCGGTTGCGCTCCCGCATGGCCTTCTCGTAGGCGAGCGCGGCCTCGCCGTGTTCGGGAAAGAAGCTGAGCGCGATCCGGTCGAGGAACCGCCGCCGCCCCTCGGCGCCCTCGGTCCAGAGCCGGTCCATCGCCGGCGTCAGCCAGAGCACCCGTGCCAGCCGCCCGAGCGCGAGCTGTGGCGCCGCCTTGCCGTCGAGCCGAAGCTCGCGCGTGCCGCCCGCCTCGCAGCGCATCTCGACCTCGTGCGCGTGCCCGAGGCTCTGGAGCACGCCCGTCACCTTCCAGCCCAGCGCCTCGGGCCGGCGCGTCATCTCATGGGCCGCCGCACGCCGCATTCCCCGCCCCGGCGAGAAGAGCGACACCGCCTCCAGAAGGTTCGTCTTGCCCGCCCCGTTCGGTCCGAAGATCGCCACCGGCCGCCCGTCCGCCATGATCTCCGCGCGCCGGTGCGAGCGGAAATGCGAGAGTGCGAGCCGTGAGAGATAAAGGCCGGGCACGCCCCGTCCTTCTTCCTGATCCAGATGGTCCCGCCGCGGCGGCAAGACCCGGTATCACAGGTTCCCGGACAAGCCCACCCGACCCTGCAAGGCGGTGCGGCGCGACGCCGGGTGCGAAAGGATCAACTGGTGGCCCCTTGCACTCGGACGGGCCCGCATGGGCGAGGCCACGGCCCGCCCCGCGACCGGGCCACGAAGCGGCCCGCTAGACCGGCCGCGGCGGCAGCGCAGGTGCGGCGCGCAGGATGCCCAGCGCCATGCAGGCGCTCGCCGCGACGAAATAGGCCGCGATCCCGACGAACTGCGTCTCGATCCCCAGTCCCGCGTCGATGAGCAGGCCCGTCACGCCCGGCCCGATGGCCGATCCCAGCACCATGATCGCCGCCGCCATCGCCTTGATCGCGCCGAGATGGCGGGTGCCGTAGAACTCCGCCCAGAAGGCGTTGGGCAGCGTCGCGTTGGCGCCGGTCGTCAGCGCCATCAGCACGAGGCCGGGCAGGGCGAGCGCCGGGGTGGGCGCGACGGCGAGCAGCAGGAAGGCGCCCACCATGGGCAGCTGGAACCACGGCATCAGCCGCGCGGTTCCGAGCCGGTCGAGCGCCCAGCCCGAAAGCGCCATCGCCGCGACGGAGGTGCCGGTGTAGACCGGGAAGAGGGCGACGAGGTCGAGATGCGTCCAGCCCTTCACCTCGGCGATGTGCACCTGCTGGAAGAAGAAGGCGGTGTTGAACGCCGGTGGCCCCAGAAGCGCCGGCACCATGCACCAGAAGAGCCAGTGCCGGATCGCCGCGCCGCGCGTCCAGTGCGCCGCGCCCATGCCGAGGCTCGCCGTGCTTTCGGCGGCCATCGTGGCAGGCAGCCGCTCACGCCGGAGCAGCGCCAGGAGCGCGGGAATGCCCGCGAGCGCGATCGCCGCCACCACCACCCAGAGCACGCGCCAGTCGAAGAGGCCGAGCGCCGCGACGAAGATCAGCGGCAGAAACGCCTCGCCCGCGGCGACGCCCATCGTCGCGGTGGAAAGTGCGCGCCCGCGGGTGGCGACGAACCAGCGCGCCATGGCGACGAGGGCGATGTGGCTCGTCATCCCCTGTCCGCCGAAGCGCAGCAGGAACACCGCGAAGGGCAGCGCCCAGACCGCCGGCACCGCCGCCATCACGAGACAGGCGCCCGCGAGCAGCGCCAGGACGGCGGCGCCGAGCGCGCGGGCGCGGAAGCGGTCGGTGAGCACGCCGGCAAAGAGCATCGCCAGCGCCGAGGCGCCGGTGCCGGCGGTGTAGATCAGCCCCCATGTGCCGTGCGAAAGACCGAACTCGGCGCGGATCTCGCCGGCGAAGACCGCGATGAAGAAGGTCTGCCCGAAACTCGACAGGAAGGCGAGCAGGACCCCGGCGGCGAGCCAGGGCGCGTTGGTCCTCAGGAAGCGCAGATAGCCCATGCCTCCCCTTGCGTGCCGACCCCGGCAGATGCAAGGCGGGACCCTTGGGCGCCGGGCTGCGCGGCCTGCGCGGCGCTCGGGCGCGTCCCGCAGTTGACAAGCGACCGAGCGGGCTAAACTGTAGCGCGCAGCCAACCTAGGGAGACACGCATGACCCTGAGAGCCACGACCCTTTTTCTGGCCGCGACGCTCGCCGCGCCGGCCGTCGCGCAGGATGCCGGTGACCCGGCAGAGGGCGAGAACCTGTTCAACCAGTGCAAGGCCTGCCACATGATCCAGAGCCCCGACGGCGAGATGATCGTGCGCGGCGGCCAGGTCGGACCGAACCTTTACGGCGTCGTCGGCGGGCCCGCGGGAGAGGTCGACGACTTCCGCTACGGCGACGGGCTGCTGAAGGCCGCAGAGATGGGTCTCGAGTGGACGCAGGAGAATTTCGTCGCCTACAGCGCGGACCCGCAGGGTTTTCTGCGCGACTATACCGATGATGGCAGCGTGCGGTCCAAGATGGCGTTCCGCCTGCAGGACGGCAACGAGGACATCTACGCGTATCTGATGGATGTCGCGCCCGCCGAGTCCGCCGGAGAGAGCTGAGCCCGCGCCCTGCCGGATCAAGACGCCGCCCCCAGTGCACGGGGGCGGCGTTTTCGTGTGTCGAGCCGCTGTCGGTCAGGCGGCTGCAAGATCCGCGGCCAGCTTTCGCGCCCATGATCACACAATGCTGCCCGTCGTGACCATGCGCGCGGGACGGATTCCTCGACTCGGCGCGGGCGGTCTGCGACGCCTCGTCATGCGCGCGCCACGGCATGGCGCTGCCCCGAGCCGTCGTCGGGTTTTTCCATGGGCGCCTAGTTCGCGGCGCTCCGCGCCTGGCGGGTCACGCCGAACGCGCTGCCGAAGAGGCCGAAGATCGTCTCGGCCCGCGTGACCGGCGATTCGGTGGCAAGCACGGTGTCGCCGGGGTTCACCAGCACGTTGCGTGCCGCGAAGAGCCCGTCCGCCGTCGTCAGGTTGAAGGTCAGGATCACCTGCTGCTGCGTCGGGCCCGGCGTCCGCCCGACCGCGTCGGCCGGAAACTCGCGCAGGATGAGCACACCCTCGGGATCGGCGCGCTGATCGGACAGGCCGCCCATCAGCGAGACCGCCTCGAGCGCGGACACCTCTTCCTGCGGAAAGGGAATCAGGTCCTCGGTCCCGGCTGCACCGAGCGCGGTGAACCGCCGCGAGTCCTCCTCGATGACGATCTTGTCGCCACCGCGCAGCCGCGCGTCGTGGCGCGCCTCGTCGAAGAGGTTGTCGGCGCGGATCTCGTAGGTGTCGTTGCCCCGCATGAGCCGCACGAGCGGGTTCTGCAGGCTTTCGCGGACACCACCGGCCGCGGCGAGCACGCTGAGGATCGACGTATCCCGAGAGGTCAGCGGGTAGCGGCCCGGCGCGCTCACGCCCGAGACGATATCCACCGAGTTCTCGCCGCCCTGCTCGACGGTGAGCTGGACCTGCGCCGAGGACGCGATCCCCTCGAGCGCCTCCTGAACGCGGCTGCGCGCCTCCTGCGGTGTCGCCCCGGCGAGATAGACTTCCCCCGCGTAGGGCAGGAAGACGGTGCCGGCAGGCGAAACCTCGGCTCCCTCGAGTACGGTGCTGCGTTGTCCCGGCGTGGTCAGAAGGGAGTTGTCCTGGCTGTCCCAGATCACGAGCGTTATCCGGTCGCCGGTCCGGATCAGCGCGGACGCCGGCCCGGGCGTCGCCTCCAGCCAGCGGTAGCTGCCGCTCCAGCCCGTGGCCGGCCATTCGGCGAGCGTCGGCACCATATCGCGCGTCACCTCGACCACCTGGAAACTCGGCGCCTCCGCGTCCTCCTCCTTCAGGATCTCGGAGCGAAGGGCCGCCCCCTGCGGCAGGCTGCATGCGGCCATCAGCAGAGCCGCGGACAATACCAGAAACGCGCGACGCCCCTTGTGCACTCTGTCCCCCTCGGACGCGGCCGATGACTGTGCCGCTTTACTTGCGCGGCAGCTTAGACGACACACCGGGGAACGCAACGCGGCACCTCCGGCCCGGCGGCCTCCGGGGTGCCTTTGGTGCAACAGGGCGGGGCATGACACCGGCGAAGCGCCTGTTCGACATTCTGGCGGCGATCGGGCTCGGCGTGGTGCTCGCGCCCCTGATCCTCTCCGTCGCGGTTGTGGTGCGCCTGCGTGACGGGGCGCCCGTGATCTACCGGTCCGAGCGGATGCGGGCGCCGGGCCGGCCCTTCACGCTCTGGAAGTTCCGGACGATGACGGTGGCGGCCACGGACTCCGGGGTCTCCGGCGGGGACAAGGCCGCACGCATCACGCCGACGGGCCAGGTGCTGCGGCGCTGGCGTCTCGACGAGTTGCCGCAGCTCTGGAACGTGCTGCGCGGCGACATGAGCTTCGTCGGCCCCCGCCCGCCGTTGCGGCGTTACGTCGATGCCTTCCCGGAGCTCTACGCGGAGGTGCTGCGGGCGCGGCCGGGGATCACCGGGCTCGCGACGCTCGTCTACCACGCCGAGGAGGAGCGCCTGCTCGCCCCGTGCCGCACCGCGGCGCAGACCGAGCAGGTCTACATCCGCCGCTGCGTGCCGCGAAAGGCCCGGCTGGACCGGATCTACAGCGCGCGGCGCAATCTCGGTCTCGATCTCTGGCTCATGTTCGCCACGGTGATCCGGCGCCTTCCCGTCGCGCCCGGCCGCCGGTCGCGCCGCAGAAATGCCCATCGCTAGGTAGCACGGCGCACCCTCGCTCCGGCTGAAGCATGTTCGGCCTTGTTTTTGCCACGTTACGCGACGTATGGTCGCCCCAGGTGGGGTGGGGCATCTTCCGTTGCCGGCCTGTTCCGCGGGCGGCCATACGGCGGCCAAGCGGGCCTTTCGGCGTCTCCATCCGACAAAATGCTTTTGAACGTGCGTATTCCGACGCGGTAATGCCCTTGACGGAGCGACGATGCTTTACGAGCTCTGCACGACCCTCAGCCGATCACAGAAAAGCGTCATTCTTCTCGCGATCGACGTTTCCGCGATCGTCGCGGCCTTTCTCCTGTCCGAGGCCCTGCTCATCGGTGGCCTGCCGTCGCCCGGGCTGCTCGTCGATGGGGTTCCCGTGCTCCTCGCGACCGTTCTGGTGGGCGCGGGGCTGACGCTCCGGCTCGGCCTGCATCGAATCAAGCTCAACGCCTACGAGATGCAGGGCGTCCGCGGCACGGGCATGATCGCGGTCGCGCTGGGCGTGGCAGGCGTGCTCGCCGACGCGGCGGTGCCGCCGTCGCTGCCGCCGCAGCTCTTCGTCCTGCAGCCCATGACCTTCCTGATCCTGTCGGTCTGGGGGCGGGTCGGGCTTCGGTCCTTCGTGCTCTGGATCTACCGCACGGGCGGGGCGCGCACGCGCGTGCTGATCTACGGCGCGGGGCAGACGGGCCAGCAGCTCGCGACGGCGCTGCGGACCGACGACACGCTGATTCCCCTCGCCTTCGTGGACGACAACCCGACCCTGCAGAGCCTCACGATCGCCGGGCTTCGTGTCTATTCGCCGCTGCAGCTGCCGCAGCTCGTCCAGTCGAAGGAGATAGACCGCGTCGTGCTCGCGATGCCCTCGGCAGGCCGGCCGGTGCAGGCCCGCATCGTCCGCCGCCTGCGGTCGCTGGGCTGCGAGGTGCAGACGCTCCCGTCCTTCGCGCAACTCGTTCTCGACAAGGCCGACGAGACGCCCGCACGGCGCGCCGAGCTCAATGACCTGCTCGGTCGCGGCCACGTCGAGGCGGACCTGCCCGAAGTGACGCACGCGTATCGCGGGCGCTCGGTGCTTGTCACCGGCGCGGGCGGTTCGATCGGCTCGGAACTCTGCCGGCAGGTGGTGCAGGCCGG
>NZ_JAWLFS010000132.1:0-8383 GCF_041685465.1 Rhodosalinus sp.
GCAGCAGGCAGGGCAGCGGCGCGCCCTCGTAAGGCTCCGTCATGACGACGATTTCCCCCGGCGCGCAGCCTTCGAAACGCGCGGCGCCACGCTTGCCCCAGGGGTGGCGCACCGGCCCGTCCCCGGGCCAGCGCGCCACCGCCGCCGCGCGGCCCGCGCCGTCACCGTCGTTCTCCAGCCAGACGCGCGCGGCGAAGCCCGCGCCGCGGCGCTTGCTGAGTGCGCGCCCCTCCTCGGTCATCACGCCCACGAGCGCTCCGCCCTGCGCGATCAGGATCGGGGGCCGCTCGACAGTCGCCCAGAGCGTGAGCGCGGCAAGCGCGGGCAGCGTGCCGGCCCAGCGGGCCCGTCCCTGCCAGAGCGCGACGGTGAGGGCGCCCGCGGCCAGCAACGGCAGAACGGCGTCGGGTGGCGCCGGCACACCGCGCACGGCCCCCGGAAGGCCGGCCACCCACTCCGCGACGCCGAGAATCCAGTCGAGCCCGAGCCCCATGACCGCGAGCGGCGCGCGCTCCAGCCCGAGCGGCATGGCGAGCACGGCGACGAGCCCCGCCGGGATGACGACGGTGCCCATGAGCGGCACCGAGGCGAGGTTGGCGATCAGCCCGTAATGGGCGATCTGGTTGAAATGCGCGGCCGCGACCGGCGCAGTGGCGACGCCCGCCACCGCCGAGGAGATCACCACCGCCGTGACCGGCCGCGTCCAGCGCGGCAGCGCAGGCCCCTCCAGGTCGCGCAGCGCCCCGAAGACGGCGACGAGCGCGGTGGTCGCGGCAAAGGACATCTGGAAGCCGGGGCCGAGCAGCGATTCCGGCTGCCAGACGAGGATGATCAGCGCCGCCAGCGCCACGGCCCGGAGGGAAAAGGCGCGCCGGTCCAGCATGACGGCGACGAGCACGACCGCGGCCATGACGAAGGCCCGCTCGGTCGCCACGTTGCCGCCCGAGAGCGCCAGATAGCCCGCCGCCGCGGCGAGCGCGCCCGCGGCGGCGAGTTTCTTCGCCGGCAGATGCGGCCCCGCGCGCGGCAGCAGGACGAGGCCGAGCCGCAGCGTGGTGAAGACGACCCCCGCGAGCAGCCCCATGTGCAATCCCGAGATCGCAAGGAGGTGCGCGAGATTGGACTCGCGCAGCGCCTCCAGCGTCGGAAAGCCGATGCCCGAACGGTCGCCCGAGAGCACCGCCGCCGCGAAGCCCCCCGCCTCGCCCGGCAGCGCGGCCTGCACGCGCGCCGAAAGCGCCATGCGCGCCCGCGTCACCCTGAGCGCGCCCGCCTCCGGCGGCGCCAGCAGGAGGACCGGCGTGCGCGTGTAGCCCACCGCGCCGAGCCCCTGGAACCACGCATGGCGTCTGAAGTCGAAGCCCCCCGGCTCCACCGGCCCCTGCGGCGGCGAGAGCCAGGCCGTCAGGATGACGTGCGCCCCCACCGGCGGCACGCGCGCCTGCGCCGCATCGTGAAGCGAGACGCGCACGCGCCCCGGCCGGCGCGCGGGATCGGTCCGCTCCAGCACGACGCGGTCGAGCGTCAGGCGCACCGCGTCGGAGGCGGAGCGGTCGATCGCAACCACGCGCCCCTCGACCGCGCCGTAATAGCGGAACTCCAGCACTGGCGCGGCCTTCATATGCGCCCGCCCCCCGGCCAGCGCGAGCCCGAGCGCGACGAGCGCCGGCGCCCAGAGAAGCGGCGCCAGCCCGGGGCCGAGCCGCAGCGCCCCCACCGCCCCGGCGAGCGCGGCCAGTCCCGCCGCCGCGAGCGTCCAGACCGGCGGCTCCACCGGCAAGGCGAAATACGTCCCGATCCCGATCGCGAGCGCCACCGGCGCCCAGGGAAAGAGGTGCCCCTGCTGACGCAGCACCACCCGCGCGAGCGCGCTGCCGTCCTGCATACCCAAAGCCTCCGCCGGACCGCCGGCCGGCGCGAGCGCATCACCTCGGGGTTAATCCGGCGTTAAGACCCCCGTGAGACGCCCGTCCGCCGCTTGTCCCGCGCCGGCGGCGCGGCTAGACAGGCGCCGCCCCCAGACGGAGACCCTGCGCCGCATGACCGACGATGTCGTCACCCGCTTCGCCCCCTCGCCGACGGGCTTCCTGCACATCGGGGGCGCGCGCACCGCGCTCTTCAACTGGCTCTTCGCGCGTGGGCGCGGGGGCCGCTTCCTGCTCCGGATCGAGGACACGGACCGCGCGCGCTCCACCGCCGAGGCGACGCAGGCGATCCTCGAGGGACTGGCCTGGCTCGGCCTCGACCACGACGGCGAGGCGGTGAGCCAGGCCGCGCGCGCCGCGCGCCACGCCGAGGTGGCGCGGCAGATGCTGGCCGAGGGCACCGCCTACAAGTGCTTCGCCACGCAGGAGGAAATCGACGCCTTCCGCGAAGCCGCGCGCGCCGAGGGCCGCTCGACCCTCTACCGCAGCCCCTGGCGCGACGCCGACCCGGCGACGCAGCCGGACGGGCCGTACGTCATCCGCCTGAAGGCCCCGCGGGAGGGCGCAACGGTGATCGAGGACGCGGTGCAGGGGCCCGTCACCATCGGCAACGATCAGCTCGACGACATGGTCCTCCTGCGCTCGGACGGCACGCCGGTCTACATGCTCGCCGTGGTGGTGGACGACCACGACATGGGCGTGACCCACGTGATCCGCGGCGACGACCACCTGAACAACGCGGCGCGGCAGATGCAGATCTACCGCGCGATGGGTTGGGACGTGCCGGTCTGGGCGCATATTCCGCTCATTCACGGGCCGGACGGCAAGAAGCTCTCCAAGCGCCACGGCGCGGTTTCGCTCACCGAGTACCGCGACATGGGCTACCCGGCGGCAGCGATGCGCAACTACCTCGCCCGCCTCGGCTGGAGCCACGGCGACACGGAGGTGTTCAGCGACGCGGAGCTGACAGCGCTCTTCTCGCTCGAGGGAATCAACAAGGCGCCCGCCCGGCTCGACATGAAGAAGCTCGACAGCATCTCGGGCCGTCACATTGCCGCGATGAAGGATGCGGCGCTTCTCTCCGAGCTGGAGGCCTTTCTCGCCGCCACCGGCCGCACGCCTCTCGCGGCGGTGCAGCGCGCACGCCTCGCGGAGGCCATGCCGCAGCTCAAGGAGCGCGCGAAGACCTTCCCCGATCTGCTCGAGAAGGCGAATTTCGCGCTCGCCGAGCGCCCGGTCGCGTGTGACGAGAAGGCGGCCAGGGCGCTGGACTCTGTATCCCGTCGTATACTGGCCGAATTGACGCCGCACCTGCGAAATGCTAGCTGGACCCGTGACGCGCTGGAGGCGGTCGCGACCCGCACCGCAGAGGAGAACGGCATCAAATTCGGCAAGCTCGCCGCGCCGATGCGCGCCGCGCTGGCGGGCCGGACGGTCAGCCCGAGCGTCTTCGACATGATGCTGGCGCTCGGCCGCGACGAAAGCCTGGCGCGGCTGGAGGATGCCGCGGCGGGCCGCGAATGAACGGACCGGCGCGCCGGCCAGTCCGAAGGCAACAATCGCCCGGAGCCCGGGCCCGAGGACGAGGGTGTGCACATGCCTGAAAGCACCAAGACGGCCAAGCTGACGATCGACGGCGAAAGCCACGACCTGCCGATGTTCAGCCCCACGGCGGGCCCGGACGTTGTGGATATCCGCAAGCTTTACCAGCAGGCGGGGGTCTTCACCTACGACCCCGGCTATACCTCGACGGCCTCCTGCGACTCGACCATCACCTTCATCGACGGCGACAAGGGCGAGCTTCTGCACCGCGGCTATCCCATCGGCCAGCTGGCCGAGAAGAGCCATTTCCTCGAGGTCTGCTATCTGCTGCTCTACGGCGAGCTTCCCTCCGCCGCGCAGCTCGAGGATTTCGAGAGCCGCGTGACCATGCACACGATGCTCCACGAGCAGATGCAGAACTTCTTCCGGGGCTTCCGCCGCGACGCGCACCCGATGGCCATCATGGTCGGCGTGGTCGGCGCGATGTCGGCCTTCTACCACGATTCCACGGATATCTCCGATCCCTGGCAGCGCGAGGTGGCCTCGATCCGGCTCATCGCCAAGATGCCGACCATCGCGGCCTGGGCCTACAAGTATTCCGTGGGCCAGCCCTTCGTCTACCCGCGCAACGATCTCGACTACGCGTCGAACTTCCTGCGCATGTGCTTCGCCGTGCCGGCGGAGGAATACAGCGTGAACCCGATCCTCTCCCGCGCGATGGACCGGATCTTCACCCTGCACGCCGACCACGAGCAGAACGCCTCCACCTCGACGGTGCGACTGGCCTCCTCGTCCGGCGCCAACCCCTTCGCCTGCATCGCCGCCGGCATCGCCTGCCTCTGGGGCCCGGCACACGGCGGCGCGAACCAGGCCTGCCTCGAGATGCTCAAGGAGATCGGCTCGCCCGAGCGCATCCCCGAATATCTCGAGCGCGCCAAGGACAAGGACGACCCCTTCCGCCTGATGGGCTTCGGGCACCGCGTCTACAAGAACTTCGACCCGCGCGCGACGGTGATGAAGCAGTCCGCCGACGAGGTGCTGGAACTCCTCGGCATCGAGAACAACAAGACGCTGCAGGTCGCCAAGGAGCTCGAGAAGATCGCGCTCGAGGATCCCTATTTCCGCGACAAGAAGCTCTTCCCGAACGTGGATTTCTACTCCGGCATCATCCTCGAGGCGATGGGCTTCCCGATGTCGATGTTCACGCCGATCTTCGCCGTCTCGCGCACCGTCGGCTGGATCAGCCAGTGGAAGGAGATGATCGCGGACCCGCAGATGAAGATCGGCCGCCCGCGACAGCTCTACCTCGGCGAGACGACCCGCGACTACGTCGACATCGAGAACCGCTGAGCCCGCCGGCGCGGCGTCGCGTGAGGGGGCGCTGCCCCCTCTTGGCCTGACGGCCAATTCACCCCCGGAGTATTTGGGCCAAGATGATGGGCCGGGTCCGGCTCGCCCATCATCTTGGCGAAAATACTCCGGGGAGCGCGAGGGGCAGCGCCCCTCGCCCGGGCGCCGCCCTCAGCGGCCTTCGTAGCGCGCGGGGCGCTTCTCGAGGAAGGCGAGCACGCCTTCCTGGAAGTCGCGCGTCTTGCCGCACTGTCCCTGCAGCCGCGCCTCGAGCAGGAGCTGCTCCTCGAAATCCGCCTCGAAAGCGCCCCGGAGGGCCTCCCGCGCGGCGTTGTAGGCCTGCGTCGGACCCTGCGCGAGATGGGCGGCGCGGGCGCGCCAGCGCTCCTCGAAGGCGTCGTCCTCGACCGCCTCCCAGATCATGCCCCAGTCGTCGGCCTGCCGCGCGCTGATCTTCTCGGCGAAAAGCGCGGCGCCCATCGCCTTGGCGAGGCCCATCTGCCGCGGCAGCGCCCAGGTGCCGCCCGCATCGGGGATCAGGCCGATCCGGCTGAAGGCCTGCATGAAATAGGCGCTCTCGGTGGCGATCACCACGTCGGCCGCGAGCGCCAGGTTCGCGCCCGCGCCCGCGGCCGCGCCGTTCACAGCGGCGATCACGGGCACCGGGCAGTCGCGGAGCGCGCGCAGCATGGGCACGTATTCGTCGCGCAGGATGCGCTCCAGGTCCATGTCGGCGGCGCTGCCCTCGTTGCCGAGGTCCTGCCCCGAGCAGAAGGCGCGCCCGTTGCCGGTGATCACGACGACGCGCGCGGCATCGCCGCCCGCGGCGACGGCATGCGTGACTTCGGCGCGCATCTGGCTGTTCATGGCGTTCATCACGTCCGGGCGGTCGAGCCGCACCACCGCGATGTCGTCGGCCACGTCGAGCGTGATCGTCTGGTACTCCATCGCCTGCCCTCCTCTGATCCGGCCCCGCGGTTCTACCGCATGGGGCGGCGCAGGAAAGGGGTCAGTCGTCGAGGAGTGTCCGCAGGTGCGCGGCTTCCTCGGGCGAGAGCCGCTCGTCGTCCGAGGACGCCTTCGCGTTCGAGCGGGATCGCAGGTAAAGCACGGCGATGCCGGCCGCTACCAGGAACATTCCCGGCCCTGCAAGCCACAACAGCCAGTTCACACCGGTCACGCGGGGATTGAGGAGCGCGTACTCCCCGTACCGGTCGACGACATATTGCACCACTTCGTCGTCCGAGTCGCCGGCGACGAGCCGTTCCCGCACCATGAGGCGCATGTCGCGGGCCAGCGGCGCGTTCGACTCGTCGATGGCCTCGTTGCGGCAGACCATGCAGCGCAAACCCGACGAGATCTCCCGCGCGCGCTCCTCCAGCGCGGGATCGTCCAGCACCTCGTCGGGCTGGAGCGCCGCCAGCGGCGCAGCCGCGAGCAGCGCGAGGATCAGGATCAGCCGCCTCATTCTGCCGGCACTCCGTCCGCCGCCGGGGTCGATCGAGACTTCTTCGCCCCGGCCGCGACCCGGTAGCGCCGGTCGGACAGGCTGAGCGCCCCGCCGAGCGCCATCAGCGCCGAGCCGGCCCAGATCCAGTTCGCCAGCGGCTTGAGATAGGTGCGCACGGCCCATCCGCCGTTGCCCTGTGGATCGCCGAGCACCACGTAGACGTCCCGCAGCGCGCGGTAGTCGATGCCGGCTTCCGTCGTGGGCATCCGCGCCACGGGATAGTTGCGCTTCTCCGGACGCAGCGTGGCGATCTCTCGCCCGTCCCGGGCCAGCGTGACGATCCCCATGAGCGAATCGTAGTTACGGCCTTCGCTCGGATCGAACGGAAGCTCGCGCACTTCGTTCAGCGTCAGCGTGAAGCCCTCCATCTGCCAGCTCTCGCCTTCCTGGACGACGCGGATATCCTCCTTTTCCCAGGCCATGAGCCCGGCGATGCCGATCATGATGACACCGAAGCCCGAATGCGCGACCGCGCGGCCCCAGTCCGCCCGCGGAAGGCGCCGCAGGCGCTCCGGCGTGCGCCCGGCGCGCAGCCAGAGGTCCGTCGCCGCCCCGGAGACCAGCCAGGCCCCGAGGAAGAGGCCCACCGGCCCGAGGAGCGTGTTGCCGGTCTGCATCGTCCATGTCAGTCCGCCGACAGCGAGCGCCAGGACCCCCGCGGCACGCAGCGTGTAAAGCGCCTTGCCGATGCGCGCGCGCTTCCACGGCATGATCGCGCCAAGCGGCAGGATCAGGCCGAGCGCCACCATGAAGGGCGTGAAGGCCGCGTTGAAGAAGGGCGGGCCGACCGAAAGCTTCCGGTCGAAGAACATCTCCGCCACCATCGGCCACATCGTGCCCACGAAGACGACGAGGCAGGAGACCGCGAGCAGCACGTTGTTGGCGACCAGCGCGGACTCGCGGCTGGCCATCCCGAACACACCGCGCGCCTGCATGACGTTGGCGCGTGCGGCGAAGAGCGTCAGCGCCCCGCCCATGAAGACCGCGAGAATGAGCAGGATGAAGACGCCGCGTTCCGGGTCGTTGGCGAAGGCGTGCACGCTGGTCAGGAGGCCGGAGCGCACGATGAACGTGCCGATCAGCGAGAAGCCGAAGGCAAGGATCGCGAGCAGGATGGTCCAGCTCTTCAGCGCCTCGCGTTTTTCCACCACGATCGCCGAGTGCAGGAGCGCCACCGCCAGGAGCCAGGGCATGAAGGAGGCGTTCTCGACCGGGTCCCAGAACCAGAAGCCGCCCCAGCCGAGTTCGTAGTAGGCCCACCATGAGCCGAGCGCGATGCCGATCGTCAGGAAGACCCAGGCCGCCAGCGTCCAGGGCCGCACCCAGCGGCCCCAGGCCGCATCGACCCGCCCCTCCAGCAGCGCGGCGACCGCGAAGCTGAAGCAGATCGAAAGCCCGACGTAGCCGAGATAGAGGAACGGCGGATGCAGCGCGAGACCCGGATCCTGCAGAAGCGGGTTCAGGTCACGCCCGTCGAAGGGCGGCGTCGCCAGACGCGTGAAGGGATTCGACGTGAACAGGATGAAGGCGAGGAAGGCCACGCCGATCATCCCCTGCACGGCCAGAACACGCGCCCGCAGCGTCGGCGGCAGGTTGCCCCCGAACCAGGCCGCCATCGCCCCGAAGAGCGCGAGGATCAGCACCCAGAGGAGCATCGACCCCTCGTGGTTCCCCCAGACGCCGGTGATCTTGTAGATCATCGGCTTCGCCGAGTGCGAGTTCGCGGTCACCAGCTGAAGGCTGAAGTCCGAGGTCACGAAGGCCCAGGTCAGCGCGATGAAGGAAAAGCCCAGCAGAAGAAGCTGGGTCGTCGCCGCGGGCTCGCCGACGGCGATCCATCCGGGCCATCGGTAGTGCGCGCCGACAAGCGGCACGACCGACTGCACCAGCGCGACGATGAAGGCGAGGACGAGGGCGAAGTGGCCGAGTTCGGTAATCATGGTCCGAATATAATCTCTGCGCCACGCCGCGCCAATCGAATTCGGCGACCCGGTTCACCGTGTCGCGGCCGGTTTCCGCTCGGCCCGCCACGCCTCGAGCGCGGGGTTGGGCGCGG
>NZ_JAWLFS010000133.1:0-8328 GCF_041685465.1 Rhodosalinus sp.
CTCCAGCATCAGCTTGTTGGCCGCGCTCGCCTGCTTGAGGTTGGCGAAGTGGCTGCCCTGAAGCCGCTTCTGGTGGCTCCACATGTGGCGCACGTCGAAGGTGCAGTTGTAGCCGGTGGTGCCGGCGCAGATCACCACCATGCCGCCGCGCTTGACCACGAAGGTCGAGACCGGGAAGGTCGCCTCGCCCGGGTGCTCGAAGACCATGTCGACGTTCACGCCCTTGCCGGTCGTCTCCCAGATCGCCTTGCCGAAGCGGCGCACCTCGGCGAACCATTCCTTGTACTCGGGCGTGTTGACCTCGGGCAGACGGCCCCAGCAGTCGAAGTCCTTGCGGTTGATGACGCCCTTCGCGCCGAGGCCCATGACGAAGTCGCGCTTGTCCTCGTCCGAGATCACGCCGATGGCGTTGGCGCCGGCGGTGTTGATCAGCTGGATCGCGAAGGAGCCGAGGCCGCCCGAGGCGCCCCAGACCAGCACGTTCTGCCCGGGCTTCAGTTCATGCGGCTCGTGTCCGAAGAGCATGCGGTAGGCGGTGGCCAGCGTCAGCGTGTAGCAGCCCGACTCCTCCCAGGTCAGGTGCTTCGGCCGCGGCATGAGCTGCTGCGCCTGAACCCGGGTGAACTGCGCGAAGGAGCCGTCGGGGCTCTCGTAGCCCCAGATGCGCTGGCTGGGCGAGAGCATCGGGTCGCCGCCGTTGCATTCCTCGTCGTCGCCGTCGTCCTGATTGCAATGGACCACCACCTCGTCGCCCACCTTCCAGCGGGTGACCTTGTCGCCCACCTTCCAGACGATGCCGGTCGCATCCGAGCCGATGATGGCATAGGGCGCCTTGTGGCCGCGGAACACGCTCGCCGGCTGGCCGAGACAGGCCCAGACGCCATTGTAGTTGACGCCGGCGGCCATCACGAGAACGAGCACCTCCTGGCTGTCGATCTCGGGCGTGTCCACGACCTCCTTCTGCAGCGCCTGGTCCGGGTCGCCGTGGCGCTCCTCGCGCAGGACCCAGGCGTGCATCTTGGGCGGGACGTAGCCGAGGGGCGGCATTTCGCCCATCTCGTAGAGGTCCTTTTCCGGCGCCTCGTAGGGGGCGATGCCGGTATCGGAATCAAGAGCCATGGGAGACCTCCCTCGCAAATTCCCGCGCCGCGCCGCAGAGTCGCAGCCGGCGGACCGGGCTTAGCGAGCACCACGCAACATTGCAACCGCCCACGCGAGGGCAGCGAAACTTTATGACCGAGCGCGCGCAGAAAATCATTGCGCAACCGCAGCATTCGGCAGCAGGCGATGCGCGAGCGAGCGCGCGTAGAACGCCAGAAGCGGCTCCTGCCCCGGAACAGCGGCGAGGCGCCCGTCCGTTTCGGCCACGATCCGCCGCGCGGTGAGCTGGTCGAGCGCCTGATCGAGCGCCTCGTCCGCGGCCGCGTCGTCTGCCCAGCCCGCGGCAAGGGCGCGCACGCGCAGTCCGAGCTCGCCGCGCGGGAGCGGTCCGTCGCAGAGCATGACCTGCGCGACCAGCGGCACGGGAACCGCCGGCACCGCCGCGCCGATCCGGGCCATCAGCGTCTCCCCGAGTGCCTCGGCGCCGGCCCCGCCCGCGGCGCGGAACCCGGCGAGCGAAAGCGGCTCTCCGAAGCGCACCGCCGCCTCGCCGAACCGGCGGTGGCGCCCCCGCGCCTTCAGCCAGAGCTGACGCGCCACGAAGGCCGCGATCACGCCGGGCCGCGCGCGGAAACGGCGCGTGCCGGTGTCGGCGGCCGAGACGAGAAGCCGGTCCTCGAGCACACGATCGTAGTTCAGCCCGACCGGCACGAAGACCACGTCACGATCGCCGGTGTCGGCATCGGCGATGTATTTCAGAAGGCCCACCTTGGCCCGGCGCAGTCCGCCGGTCAGGCTCAGCCCGCCCTCCGGGTAGATCGCCTGCGTCACGCCGCCTTCGGTGGCGAGGCGGACATAGCGAGCCAGAACGCGGCGATAGAGCCTGTCACCCTCGCGCCGCCGGATGAAGTACCCCCCGAGCGCCCGGATCAGCCGCGAGACCGGCCAGACGCGCGCCCACTCCCCCACCGCGTAGGCCAGCGGGGAGGTGCCGGCGACGATATGCGTCAGCAGGACATAGTCCATGTTGCTGCGGTGGTTCATCACGAAGACCACCGTCGCCTCGGGATCGATCCCGGCGGTCACCTCGGCACGCTCCACCCGCACGGCGTAAAGCGTGCCCGAGACCCACCGCGCGAGCCGGATGGCGAGGCCGAAGTAGAGCGAGGCGGAGAAGGCCGGCACGATCTCGCGTGCGTAGCGCCGCGCGCGTTCGAAGGCGACATTCTCCGGCACGCCCTCCGTCTCGGCCGTGTCGACGACCGCACGGCTCACCTCCGGGTCGTAGATCAGCCGCTGGATCGTGTCGTGGCGCTCGGCGAGCTTGAAGGGCCGGATCGGCCACTCCAGACGATCGTTGAGTCGGGCGACGGCCCGCTCCAGCCGTCGGCGGAAGAACCAGCGCACCGAGGGAAACAGGAAATGCGACGCGAAGGTGACCCCCGCGAAAGCGAGGATCAGCAGAAAGAGCCACGTCGGCAGAGTGACCGAACCCGTCATGGCCGGACTGTTGCAATCGCTCGCGGCGCGGGCAAGGGAAAGCCGCACCCCCGGCACGCCGCGATGCAGCGAATTGACCGGGCAGATCGTTTCAAGTAGATGCCGGACAACGCAACATTCTTGCCCAACCCCAGAGCGAGGCCCGAGAGATGACCGAGAAGACGAAGGACCGCCCCTGGCTCATGCGGACATATGCGGGCCATTCGACGGCCGAAGCGTCGAACGCCCTCTACCGGAAGAACCTGGCCAAAGGGCAGACCGGGCTTTCCGTGGCCTTCGACCTGCCGACCCAGACCGGCTACGACAGCGACCACGTCCTCGCCCGCGGCGAGGTCGGCAAGGTGGGCGTGCCGATCGCCCATCTCGACGACATGCGGACGCTCTTCGCCGACATTCCGCTCGACCAGATGAACACCTCGATGACGATCAACGCGACGGCGCCCTGGCTGCTCGCGCTCTATATTGCCGTCGCGGAAGAACAGGGGGCCGACACCTCCAAATTGCAGGGGACGGTGCAGAACGACATCATCAAGGAATACCTCTCGCGGGGCACATACATGTGCCCGCCGAAACCCTCGCTGCGGCTCATCACCGACGTCGCGGCCTACTGCTACCGCGAGATTCCGAAATGGAATCCGATGAACGTCTGCTCCTACCACCTGCAGGAGGCCGGCGCGACGCCCGAGCAGGAGCTCGCCTTCGCCCTGGCCACGGCGACGGCGGTGCTCGACGATCTGCGCGGCAAGGTGCCGGAGGAGGATTTCCCCGTCCTCGTCGGGCGCATTTCCTTCTTCGTGAACGCGGGCATCCGCTTCGTCACCGAACTCTGCAAGATGCGCGCCTTCACCGAGCTCTGGGACGAGATCTGCCGGGAACGTTACGGCGTCGAGGACCCGAAACTGCGGCGTTTCCGCTACGGCGTGCAGGTCAACTCGCTCGGCCTGACCGAGCAGCAGCCCGAGAACAACGTCTACCGCATCCTGATCGAGATGCTCGCCGTGACGCTTTCGAAGAACGCGCGCGCGCGGGCGGTGCAATTGCCCGCCTGGAACGAGGCGCTGGGCCTGCCCCGCCCCTGGGACCAGCAGTGGTCGCTCCGGATGCAGCAGATTCTCGCCTATGAGACCGATCTCCTCGAATACGGGGATCTCTTCGACGGCAATCCGGCCGTCGACGCCAAGGTGTCCGAACTCAAGGACGGCGCGCGCCACGAACTCGCCACCATCGACACGATGGGCGGCGCCGTCTCCGCGATCGAGCACATGAAGGCGCGCCTCGTGGACAGCAACGCCGAGCGCGTGGGCCGCATCGAGCGCGGCGAGACGGTCGTCGTGGGCGTCAACAAGTGGACCGAGGCCGAGCCCTCGCCGCTGATGGGCGAGGACGGCGGCATCATGGTCGTCGACGAGGCCGTCGAGCAGGACCAGATCGACCGGCTGAACGCCTGGCGCGCGGCGCGCGACGCCGACGCCGTCGCGGCTGCGCTGAAAGACCTGCGCGCGGCGGCCGCCGACGGGCGCAACATCATGCCGCCCTCCATCGCCGCCGCGAAGGCCGGCGTGACCACCGGCGAATGGGCCGCCGAGATGCGCGCGGTCTTCGGCGAGTACCGCGCGCCGACCGGCGTCTCCTCGAGCCCCTCGAACCGCACCGAGGGGCTCGAGCCGATCCGCGACGCGGTCGACGCGGCGAGCGACCGCCTCGGGCGGCGCCTGCGCTTCATGATCGGCAAGCCGGGGCTCGACGGGCATTCCAACGGCGCCGAACAGATCGCCTTCCGTGCCCGCGATTGCGGCATGGAAATCGATTACGCCGGCATTCGCCTGACCCCCGAGGAAATCGTGCGCGCCGCCCACGAAGAGCGCCCGCATGTCATCGGCCTTTCGATTCTTTCGGGAAGTCATATTCCGTTGGTTGAAGACGTCCTGCGCCGGATGCGCGCCGAAGGCATCGAGGACATCCCCGTGATCGTGGGCGGGATCATTCCCGAAGAGGACTCCCGCCGTCTTCGCGCGATGGGCGTGGCCCGCGTCTATACGCCCAAGGATTTCGAGCTCAACACGATCATGATGGACGTGATCGAGCTCGCCGATCCCGGTGCCGTGGCCGCGCAATAGGCCCACCCCGCACCGGAACGCCTGCGCGACTATCGCGCGGGCCGCGTCCCTCGGCGCTTGACCGCTCGAAATTCTCCTCGAATTTCAAGCGGCACTTGAACTTTGCGAAAAATAAGCACAAGAGTCGGACCCACAGAAAACCACTGCACGTTATGGTCGCAGAAAGGGAGAACAATGAAACCCGACCTTGAAAACATGTCCCGCGAGGAATTGCTCGAGCTGCGCACCGCAGTCGATCGCGCGCTCGAAAGCTGGGAAGCGCGACGCAAGGCCGAAGCGCTGAAGGCGGCCGAGGATGTGGCGCGCAACTACGGCTTCTCCCTGCAGGAGCTGAAAGAGGTGGGCGGCAAGCGTACGAAAGGCGTCCCGCGTTACCGCAATCCGAACAACCCCAACCAGACCTGGACCGGCAAGGGCCGCAAGCCCGGCTGGGTGATCGAGGCGCTCGAGGCCGGCACGCCGCTCGAGAAACTCGAGATCTGAAGTCCCGCGATGGCGGAGACCGCGCGAAGGGTCCGGGTGACCGGCCGGGTGCAGGGCGTCTCCTTCCGCGCCTGGACAGAGTCCGAGGCGGAGGCGCTTGGCGTCTCCGGCTGGGTCCGCAACGCTGACGACGGCAGCGTGGAGGCCCATCTTCAGGGCCCCGCCGACGCCGTCGAGGAGAT
Source organism: Rhodosalinus sp. (assembly GCF_041685465.1). NCBI lineage: Bacteria > Pseudomonadati > Pseudomonadota > Alphaproteobacteria > Rhodobacterales > Paracoccaceae > Rhodosalinus > Rhodosalinus sp. Next base: position 5,384 of record NZ_JAWLFS010000133.1, read on the forward strand.
GCTGCGCCGGCTGCACGAGGGCCCCGCGGCGGCGCGTGTCGCCGAGGTTCAGCCGGAGCAGGCGCAGATCGACACGGGGCTCACCGGTTTCACCATCCGGCGCTGAGCCTCCATCGACCGGCCCCGCCCCCGCGATCACTGCCACGGCAGGCAGGGATCGCGGAGGCAGCGGCTGGATGGGCAGACGACAGCGGTATGCCCGGCCCGCACGGGCCGCGTGAGACGGTCTGCAAGGCGCGGCCGGCAGGCTTCCCTACCCACGTCAGCCAAGGGGCCGGCCCGGCGCTCAAACGCCGTGGCTCCGGTCGTAGATGTTGGGCGCGGGCGGCGTCCAGCCGGCGAGCGCGCCCTCGGCCGGTGCGAAGATCTGCACAACGAGCGGATGGCAGCCGGCGGCGTCGCTCGAATGCTCGGCCGAGCAGTCGCCCCCCGGACAGGCGCTCAGCGCCCCCAAGAGATCGATCTCGGCGAAGAAATCGAGGTGATCGCCCGGACGCACCGGGCTCGCCTTCATGAAGTACTGTCCCGTCTCGCGGGTGAAGCCCGTGCACATGAAGACGTTGAGCACGTCGTGCACCTGCCCCTCGGCCTCCGCGATCGACAGCCCCGTCTCGGCGGCGAGCGCGCGGGTGAGGTTCGAATGGCAGCAGTGGTGATATGCCCCGCCGTCGGAGAGCAGCGCGTGGGTATAGGGATCGCAGCGCGTCCCGATGACGTCGTGCACCCGGCCGCCGTAGGCATCCGTGCCGTACCAGTCGAGCGTGTCCTCGACGATCGTCGCCATCGGCCGCAGATGCGGAAAAGCACTCCACATCCGGTCACCCGCTGTCAGGTGCGTGCCGTGCAGCGCCCGCGTCTTGCCGGAGTAGAAGCGCTCCGAAAGATCCGCGGCGTTCCAGAGGTTCAGGTCGCCGACCTGCGGCCCCTCGACGCTGAGGATACGGAAGAAATGGCCCGCCGGGACACGGAAGCAGCGCGCCTCGCGCGGGGGGACGCGGATCTCGTCCACCTTGCGCGCGCCGGCCAGCGCGCCGCGGTAGAGGGACAGGTCCGGCGCGGGCAGGCTGTCGTCGGGATAGGCGATGACCGGTTCAACGGCGCGGCGCGTCGCGGCATCGGCGGGGGCCGGTCGGGGCATGGGCAGGCTCCTCTTTCGGGTGGCACATACCCTGCCCCGGCCGGACGCCGGACAAAAGCCCTCGGCTCAGGCCGCGTCAGGCAGGTCGTAGCCGCTCGGCGCGGCGGGGGTCACCGGACGCCGGGTCATGTCGTAATAGGCCCATGCCTCGTCCAGAAGCTGCAGCGCACGGGTGGCAGCGCCGTCGTCGGTCTTGTGGTGGTCGGTCATGATGGTGGTCTTTCGGTCAGGGGAAGTCCTCCCACACACGAGAGATAGGCACGCGTCGCCGGCATGGCATCGCATACACATGCAGTTTCGGATTGCGCTGCGTGCAAGTTACGTCACGGCAAAAGCCGTGTGTCACCCGATCGCCAGATGCCCGCCGAGGCCAAGCGCAAAGCCCGCCACCGCGCCGAGCGGCGGCAGCCAGTGCCCGGGCGCACGGGCCTGCGGCGCGATGTCCTGAAAGACGAGGTAGAGGATGCCGCCCGCCGCCGTCAGCATGATCGCACCAAGCACGCCGGGCAGATCGGCGAGCACGAAGAGACCCAAGGCGGCCGCCCCCGGCCCGACCGCGGCGAGCGCGGCAAAGAGGCCGACCACGCGGCCGGGGGGCTGGCGCCGCGCCTCCTCGATCTCGTTGAAGGCAGCGTAGCCTTCGGGCAGATTCTGCAGGAAGATCAGCCCGGCGAGCAGCATCGCCGTGCCCAGATCGACGGCGAGCAACGCGCCGAGCGCCGCCGCCTCCGGCAGATAGTCGAGCAACATCGCCAGAAGCTGCGCCCCCGCGCCCCCCTTCGCCTCGACCGCGCGATCGACGGCGAAGAAGATCAGACCGCCGACGAGGACGCAGAGGACCGCGACCACCCCCGGCAGCGCCTCCGCGCCGTCCGGCACGAGCACCAGTGCCACCGCCGACAGGAGCGCGCCACCGCCGAAGGCGGTGACGCCATGGCGCACCTCGAGGGCGATCAGCGGATCGTCGATCCGCTCGACGCGCGCCGCCAGTGCGCCCAGCGGCATGGCGAGCCCGGCCCCGCCGGCGAGCAGGAGCGCGGGCCAGAGCGGCGCCGCGCCCTCCATCTCAGACGGCGCGCTCGACCATCATCTTCTTGATGTTGGCGATCGCCTTCGCCGGGTTCAGCCCCTTGGGGCAGGTCTTGGCGCAGTTCATGATCGTGTGGCAGCGGTAGAGCTTGAAGGGATCTTCAAGATCGTCCAGCCGCTCGCCCGTCGCCTCGTCGCGGGAGTCGATGATCCAGCGGTAGGCATGCAGCAGCGCCGCCGGCCCGAGGTACTTGTCGCCATTCCACCAGTAGGACGGGCAGGCCGTCGAACAACAGGCACACATCACGCATTCATAGAGACCGTCGAGCTTTTCGCGGTCCTCGATGGACTGGCGCCATTCCTTGGCCGGGGTATTCGTCTCCGTCTCCAGCCAGGGCATGACCGCCTCGTGCTGGGCGTAGAAATGCGTGAGATCGGGGATCAGGTCCTTGACCACCGGCATGTGCGGCAGCGGGTAGATCTTCACGTCGCCCTTGACCTCGTCCATGCCGTAGATGCAGGCGAGCGTGTTGATCCCGTCGATGTTCATCGCGCAGGAGCCGCAGATGCCTTCCCGGCAGGAGCGCCGGAAGGTCAGCGTCGGGTCGATCTCGTTCTTGATCTTGATGATCGCGTCGAGAACCATCGGCCCGCAGCTGTCCATGTCCACCCAGTAGGTGTCCACGCGCGGGTTCTCCCCGTCGTCGGGGTTCCAGCGGTAGATCTGGAACTTGCGGAGATTCGTCGCGCCCTCCGGCTTCGGCCAGGTCTTGCCGGT
>NZ_JAWLFS010000134.1:0-8310 GCF_041685465.1 Rhodosalinus sp.
AACCTCGGCACGACGGGCGTGGAGGGCGCCTGGGAGACGGCGCTGCGCCACACCACGCCGGAGCCGATCACGCTGCACCGGGTGCTCGCCGAGGCCGCCGAGGCCGGAGTCACCCACGCCGCGATGGAGGCCTCGAGCCACGGGCTCGACCAGTGCCGGCTCGACGGCGTGGTGCTGACGGCGGCGGGCTTTTCGAGCTTCAGCCAGGATCACCTCGACTACCACCCCGACCTCGACGCCTATTTCGACGCCAAGGCCGGGCTCTTCGCCCGCGTGCTGGGCGAAGAGGGCGCGGCGGTCGTCAATCTCGACGCCGAGCGCGGCTTCGACATGGCCGCCATCGCGCGGGCGCGCGGGCAGCGGGTCATGGGCGTGGGTCGCGGGCCGGAGGCCGATCTGCGCCTCCTCGCGCAGCGCTGCGACCCGCAGGGCCAGGAGCTGCGCCTGTCGTGGGACGGCGCGGCCTATCAGGCGAAGCTCGGGCTCGTGGGCGATTTTCAGGCGTGGAACGCCGCGCTCGCCGCCGGGCTCGCCATCGGGTGTGGCGATGATCCCGCGCGGGTCATGGCCGCGCTCCCCGCGCTCGAGACGGTGCGCGGGCGGATGCAGCTCGCCGCGGCGCGCACGAACGGCGCGGGCGTCTACGTCGATTACGCGCACACGCCGGATGCCATCGCCACGGCGCTCCGGGCGCTGCGCCCGCATGTCATGGGTCGGCTCGTCGCGGTGATCGGCGCGGGCGGCGACCGCGACACCGCCAAGCGCCCGCTCATGGGCACGGCGGCGGCAGCCGAGGCCGACCATGTCATCGTCACCGACGACAATCCCCGCAGCGAGGACCCGGCGACGATCCGCGCCGAGGTCATGGAGGGCGCGCCGCAGGCCGAGGAGGTGGGCGACCGCGCCGAGGCGATCCTGCGCGCGGTCGCCGCGCTCGGGCCGGGTGACGCGCTCCTGATCGCGGGCAAGGGCCACGAGACCGGGCAGGAGATCGCGGGCGTCACCTATCCCTTCGACGACGCCGAGCAGGCGAGCCTCGCCGTCGCCGTGCTCGAAGGGCGCACCGCGTGAGCCTCTGGACCGCCGCCGAGGCCGCGCGCGCCACCGGCGGCCGCGCCACCACGGACTGGGCCGCGACCGGCGTCTCGATCGACACGCGCACGCTCGCGCCCGGCGATCTCTTCGTCGCGCTCACCGCGGCGCGCGACGGCCACGACTTCGTCGCCGACGCGCTGGCCAAGGGCGCGGCCGCCGCCATGGTCGCGCGCGTGCCCGAGGGCGTGGCCGCGGAGGCGCCGCTCCTGGTCGTGGACGACGTGCAGAGCGGGCTCGAATCGCTCGGCCGCGCGGCGCGGGCGCGCACGCGGGCGAAGGTCGTCGCGGTCACCGGCTCGGTCGGCAAGACCTCCACCAAGGAGATGCTGCGCCGGGTCTGCGCGGGGCAGGGGCGCACCCATGCCTCGGAGGCGAGCTACAACAACCACTGGGGCGTGCCGCTGACGCTCGCGCGGATGCCGGCGGAGAGCGAGTTCGCCGTGATCGAGATCGGCATGAACGCGCCGGGAGAGATCGCGCCGCTCTCCGTGCAGGCGCGCCCCGACGTGGCGCTGATCACCACCGTCGCGCCCGCGCACCTGGAGGCCTTCGGCTCGATCGAGGGGATCGCCGCCGAGAAGGCCGCGATCGTCGCGGGCCTCGTCCCCGGCGGCACGGCGGTGCTGCACGGCGATCTCGAGGTCTCGCCCATCCTCGAGGAGGCGGCACGCCGGGCCGGCGCGGGCCGGGTCGTCACCTTCGGCGAGGCGCCGCGCACCCATCACCGGCTCCTGCGCGCGACGGTGCGCGACACGACCACCGTCGCCGAGGCGCGGGCCTGGCGCACGCCGCTTCTCTACAAGATCGCGGCGCCGGGGCGGCATTTCGCCCTCAACGGGCTCGCCGTGCTGGCCGTGGCGCGGGCGCTCGGCCTCGACCGGGCGCTGGCGATGTCGGACCTCGGGCGCTGGGCGCCGGTCGCGGGGCGCGGCGCGCGCGAGGCGATCCGCCTCGACCCGGTGGAGCGCGACCTCGCCATCGAGCTCATCGACGAGGCCTACAACGCCAACCCCGCCTCGATGGGCGCCGCGCTCGAGGTGCTCGCGGGGGCGGCGGTGCGCGACGGGGTGGGCCGCAAGGCCGCCGGGCGGCGCGTCGCCTACATCGGCGACATGAAGGAACTCGGGCCGGAGGCGGCCGCGCTGCATGCCGCGCTCGCCGGGCACCCGGCGATGGCGCGCATCGACAGGGTGCACACGGTGGGCGATCTCGCGCGCCACCTGCACGCGGCACTGCCGGCCGAGCGGCGCGGCCGGCACACCCGCACCGCCGCCGAAATGGCGAAGGGCGTGCGCCGCGATCTCGACGCGGGCGACGTGGTGATGGTCAAGGGCTCGCTCTCCACCGGGCTCGGCGCCGTCGTTGACGCCGTCCGGAAACTGGGGCATGGCACCCCGCGATCCGGCTCGGGGGACGACTGAATGCTCTACTGGCTCACGCTCCTGAGCGACGGCGGCGACGCCTTCAACCTGTTTCGCTACATCACCTTCCGCGCCGGCGGCGCCTTCCTGACGGCGCTCCTGTTCGGCTTCCTCTTCGGCCCGCCGCTCATCAACGTGCTGCGCCGGAGCCAGGGCAAGGGGCAGCCGATCCGCTCCGACGGGCCGGAGAGCCATGCGACGAAGGCCGGCACGCCGACCATGGGCGGGCTGCTGATCGTGGGCGCCCTCGTCACCTCGACGCTGCTCTGGGCGCGGCTCGACAACGCCTTCGTCTGGATCGTGCTCTTCGTCACGCTGGCCTTCGGCGCGATCGGCTTCGCCGACGACTTCGCCAAGGTGGCACGGCAGAACGTCAAGGGCGTGCCCGGCAGGCTGCGCCTCGCCCTCGGGTTCCTGATCGCGGGCATCGCGGCGGTCTGGGCCGCGCAGGTGCACCCGCCCGAGCTCACCAACCAGCTCGCGCTGCCGATCTTCAAGGACACGCTCGTCAACCTCGGGCTGCTCTTCGTGCCCTTCGCGATGATCGTGATCGTGGGGGCGGCCAACGCGGTGAACCTGACCGACGGGCTCGACGGGCTCGCCATCATGCCGGCGATGATCGCGGCCGGCACGCTGGGCGTGATCGCCTACGCGGTGGGGCGGGTGGATTTCACCGAGTACCTCGACGTGCATTACGTCCCCGGCACGGGCGAGATCCTGATCTTCACCGCCGGGCTCTTCGGCGGCGGGCTCGGGTTCCTGTGGTACAACGCGCCGCCCGCGGCGGTCTTCATGGGCGACACCGGGAGCCTCGCGCTGGGCGGCGCGCTCGGCGCCATCGCGGTGGCGACCAAGCACGAGATCGTGCTGGCGATCGTCGGCGGGCTCTTCGTGGTCGAGGCGCTCTCGGTGATCGTGCAGGTGCTCTACTTCAAGCGCACGGGGAAACGGGTCTTCCTGATGGCGCCGATCCATCACCACTACGAGAAGAAGGGCTGGGCCGAGCCCACGATCGTGATCCGCTTCTGGATCATCTCGCTCATTCTCGCGGTGATCGGGCTGGCCACGCTCAAGGTGCGCTGATGCGCGGGGCGGGTCCGGTGGCCGGCGTCGCTTGGGGGGCGCTGCCCCCGTCGCGCGCGGGGCGCGCGACTCCCCCGGGATATTTGCATCCAAGAAGAAGCGGGGGACCGGGAGGCCGCGCCGGGCGCGGCAAGGAGCCGGGCGCATGATCCCCGTCGGCGGGTTCGCGGGCCAGCGGGTCGCGATCCTCGGGCTGGGGCGCTCGGGGCTCTCGGCCGCGCGCAGCCTCGCCGCCGGCGGGGCCGCGCCACGTCTCTGGGACGACCGCCCTGAGGCGCGCGCGGCGGCGGAGGCGGAGGGCTTCGCGCTGCACGATCTGTCGCGCCCGGGCGCCTTCGAGGGGGTGGCGCGGCTGATCCTGTCGCCCGGCATCCCGCATCTCTACCCCGCGCCGCATCCGGCGGTGGCCGCGGCGCAGGCCGCCGGCGTGCCGGTGGACAACGACGTCGGGCTTTTCTTCGCGGCGCTCGGGGCGGGCGACTGGGTGCGGTTCGACGCGCCGCCGCGGGTGGTGGCGATCACCGGCTCGAACGGGAAGTCCACCACCTCGGCGCTTCTGCATCACGTCCTGCGCGACGCCGGCCGGCCCGCGCAGCTGGCCGGTAACATCGGGCGGGGCGTGCTCGACCTCGATCCACCGGGCGAGGCGGAGGTGATCGTGCTGGAGCTCTCCTCCTACCAGACGGAGCTCGCGCGGGCGCTGACGCCGGATGTCGCGGTCTTCACCAATCTCACGCCCGACCACCTCGACCGGCATGGCGGGCTGGGCGGGTATTTCGCGGCCAAGCGGCGGCTTTTCGCCGAGGGCGGACCGGACCGCGCGGTGATCGGCGTGGATGAGCCGGAGGGGCGGTTCCTCGCCGGGCAACTGGCGGAGGCGCCCTCGGACGACCGGGTGATCCGCGTCTCGGCGGAGGGCAGGATCGGCGGCGCGGGCTGGAGCGTCGTGGCGCGCAAGGGGGTCCTGTCCGAGTGGCGGCGCGGGCGCCAGGTGGCCTCCATCGACCTGCGCGGGGTGAAGGGCCTGCCGGGCGCGCACAACCATCAGAACGGCTGCGCGGCCTATGCGGCGGCGCGCGCGCTCGGGCTGGGCCCGAAGCTCATCGAGCGGGCGCTGCATGGGTTCAAGGGGCTGCCGCACCGCAGCCAGGTGGTGGCGGAGGCGGGCGGCGTGACCTTCGTCAACGATTCCAAGGCGACGAACGCCGCCTCGGCGGCGCGCGCGCTCGCCGCCTTCCCGCGCATCCGCTGGATCTGCGGCGGGCTCGAGAAGGAGGGCGGGCTCGAGGCGCTCGCGCCGCATCTGGATCACGTCGCGCGCGCCTACGTCATCGGGCGCGAGGCGCAGGGTTTCGCGCTGAAGCTCGGGGCCGTGGAGGCGGAGGTCTGCACCACCATGGCGCGCGCCGTCGCCCGCGCGGTGGAGGACGCGCGGCCGGGCGAGACGGTCCTGCTCGCCCCCGCGGCGGCGAGCTTCGATCAGTACGACAGTTTCGAGCGCCGGGGCGAGGACTTCGTCGCCGAGCTCCGCGCGCGGCTCGGCGCCGGCTGAGGCGCGGCCCGCGCCGGACGGCTGGCGCGGGGCGCTGAATTCGGATAATCTCTCTTCAAGGCTCCGCGAAAAGGGGCCGCGACGAGGCAGCGAGCGGCAGGCTCAACATGACGGACATGGTCTATGGCTCCGTTCCCGTGCGGAACGCCGAGCCCATTCTCCCGCGGTGGTGGCGCACCGTGGACAAGTGGACGATTTCCTGCGTCCTGATCCTCTTCGCCATCGGGATCCTTCTCGGCTTCGCGGCCTCGCCGCCGCTCGCCGAGAGGAACGGCTTCGGCCATTTCCACTACGTCGAACGACAGGCGGTCTTCGGCGCGCTGGCCCTCGGCGCGATGCTCGTGGTCTCGATGCTGAGCCCGCTCGCGGTGCGGCGCCTCGCGGCGCTGGGCTTTCTCGCAGCCTTCGCGGCGCTCGCGCTCCTGCCCGTGCTCGGCACGGATTTCGGCAAGGGCGCGATGCGCTGGTATTCGCTGGGGTTCGCGGCGCTGCAGCCCTCGGAGTTCCTGAAGCCCGTCTTCATCGTCGTCGCCGCCTGGCTCATCGCGGCGAGCCAGGAGATCAACGGCCCGCCAGGCAAGACATGGTCCTTCGCGCTGACCGTGCTGATCGTGGCGATGCTGGCGCTGCAGCCCGACTTCGGGCAGGCGGCGCTCGTCCTCTTCGGATGGGGGGTGCTCTATTTCGTGGCCGGCGCGCCGCTCGCCCTCCTCTTCGCGGTGGCGGGCGCGGTGGTGATCGCCGGCTCGGTCGCCTATTCCAGTTCCGAGCATTTCGCGCGACGCATCGACGGCTTCCTCTCGCCCGAGCTCGACCCCACCACGCAGCTCGGCTACGCCACGAACGCGATCCGCGAGGGGGGCTTCTTCGGCGTGGGCGTCGGCGAGGGGCAGGTGAAATGGTGGCTGCCCGACGCGCACACCGATTTCATCGTCGCCGTCGCGGCGGAGGAATACGGCCTCGTCCTCGTGCTGGCGCTGATCGCGCTCTACGCGGGCATCGTCGTGCGCTCGCTCCTCAGGCTCACGCGGGAGCGCGATCCCTTCGTGCGCCTTGCCGGTGCGGGCCTTGCCGCGATGCTGGGCGTGCAGGCGATGGTCAACATGGGCGTCGCCGTGCGGCTCCTGCCGGCGAAGGGCATGACGCTTCCCTTCGTGAGCTACGGCGGCTCCTCGCTGATCGCGACGGGCATCGCCATGGGGATGCTTCTGGCGCTGACGCGCACGCGCCCGCAGGGCGAGATCGGCGACATCCTGCGCGGACGGCGGCGCTGGTGACCGGCGCGGCGCCGCATCTGCTGATGGCCGCGGGCGGCACCGGCGGGCACATGTTCCCCGCGCAGGCGCTCGCCGAGGCGATGCTCGCGCGCGGCTGGCGGGTCACGCTGACGACCGACCCGCGTGGCGCGCGGTACACGGGGGGCTTTCCGCATTCCGTCCGGGTCGAGCGCATCGCCTCGGCCACCTTCGCGCGGGGCGGCGCGCTCGCGAGGCTGGGCGTCCCCTTCCGCATCGCGGGCGGCGTCGCGGGGGCCTGGGCACGGATGCGGCGCGATCGGCCGGACGTGGTGGCGGGCTTCGGCGGCTACCCGACGATCCCGGCGCTCGTGGCGGCCGAGCTTCTGCGCCTCCCCCGCCTCGTCCATGAGCAGAACGGCGTGCCCGGCGAGGTGAACCGGCGCTTCGCGCCGCGGGTGGAGGCGGTGGCCTGCGGGACATGGCCCACCGACCTGCCCGAGGGGGTGGAGGCGGTGCACACCGGCAACCCGGTGCGCGGCGCGGTCGCGGAGCGGGCGGGCGCGCCCTACATCCCGCCCGGCGATTACCCGATGTCGCTTCTGGTGATCGGCGGCAGCCAGGGCGCGCGCATCCTCTCGGACACGGTGCCGGGTGCGGTGGCGCGTCTGCCGGAGGCGCTGCGCGCCAACCTTCGCGTCGCCCACCAGGCGCGCGAGGAGGACCGCGAGCGGGTCGCGGCCTTCTACGCCGAGCACGGCATCGCGGCGGAGGTGCAGCCCTTCTTCCGTGACGTGCCCCGCCGGATGAGCGAGGCGCAGCTGGTCGTCAGCCGCGCCGGCGCCTCCTCCATCGCCGATATCGCCACCATCGGGCGCCCCGCGATCCTGATCCCGCTGGCGAGCGCGGCGGGCGACCACCAGACGGCGAACGCGCGCGGGCTGACCGAGGCCGGCGGCGCGATCCGCATCCCGGAATCGAAACTCACGGCCGAGAGCCTCTCCGAGCAGATCGCCGCGGTGCTCGGCCACCCCGAGGGCGCCCAGCGGATGGCCGCCGCCGCGCTCACCTGCGCCGTCCCCGATGCCACGGAGCGGCTTGCGCGCATGGTCGAACGGCTGGCAGAGGGGCGCAGCACGGAGGGCGGGGCATGAGCGCGGCGACGAAACTTCCCAACGACATCGGGCCGATCCATTTCGTCGGGATCGGCGGCATCGGCATGTCGGGCATCGCCGAGGTGCTCCTGAACCACGGCTACCGGGTGCAGGGCTCCGACCGGAAGGCCTCCGACATCACGCGGCGGCTGGAGGATCTCGGCGCGACGGTCTTTCTGGGCCAGCAGGCCGCGAACCTCGACGGGGCGGCGGTCGTGGTGATCTCCTCGGCGATCAAGCCGGGCAACCCCGAGCTCGACGCCGCCCGCGCGCGCGGGTTGCCGGTGGTGCGCCGGGCCGAGATGCTGGCCGAACTGATGCGGCTCAAGTCCAACGTCGCGATCGCCGGCACCCACGGCAAGACGACGACGACGACGCTGGTGGCGACGCTTCTGGACGCGGGCGGGCTCGACCCCACGGTGATCAACGGCGGCGTGATCCACGCCTACGGCTCCAACGCGCGGCCGGGCGACGGCGAGTGGATGGTGGTGGAGGCCGACGAGAGCGACGGCACCTTCACCCGCCTGCCCGCGACGATCGCGGTGGTGACCAACATCGACCCCGAGCACCTTGACCACTGGCGCGACTTCGAGGCGCTGAAGCGCGGCTTCGACGATTTCGTGGGCAACATCCCCTTCTACGGCCTTGCCGTCTGCTGCACCGACCACCCGGAGGTGCAGGCGCTGGTGGGCCGCGTCACCGACCGCCGCATCCTGACCTACGGCTTCAACGCGCAGGCCGACGTGCGCGCGGTGAACCTGCGCTACGAG
>NZ_JAWLFS010000135.1:0-1160 GCF_041685465.1 Rhodosalinus sp.
TCCGCCGGCACCTCGAGCGGGCCGAAGCTGTCGGTTTCCGTCCGGGTTCCGGTCATGCGCCCCTCCTTCGCGTATGCAGCCGCACGCGGTCTAGCGCGCGGCCCGCGCGAGGGCAACGCTCACTTGCGGAAGCGGTCGAGGCTGACGACGTCGGCGTCCTTGCGGGGGGCATCGGCCTCTTCGGCCGCCGGCTCCGCCTCCGCCGTGCCCTCGGTTTCCGGCGTCTCCGCCTCGTCGTCCTCCGCCTCCGGGCTTTCGAAGCGCAGGCCGAACTCCACCGAGGGGTCCACGAAGGTGCGCAGCGCGTCGAAGGGCACCACGAGCCGCTCCGGCTGGTTGCCGAAGCTGAGCGTCACGGCGAAGCCGTCTTCGCCTACCTCCAGCGCGTCGAACCAGTGCTGCATGACGATCGTCATCTCGTCGGGATAGCGCTCGCGCAGCCACGGCGCGATGTCGACGTCCGGGTGCTGCGTGTCGAAGGTGATGAAGAAGTGATGCTCGCCGGGCAGCCCGTCTTCCGCGACCTCGGACAGCACCTCGCGGATGAGCCCGCGCATCGCGCCGTGCATGAGCCTGCCGTAGTCGATGCTGTCCACCATGATCGCTCCGCTCGGTTGCGGAGAGAGAATAGGGGATTCGGGCCAAGATGAAAGGCCCCGTCGCCGGGCAGGCTGCTGCGAGATGATGTGTGGGGGAGGGGAAGTGCAGGCTTCTGTTGCCAGGTGCCTGCGAACCCCGCCAGACCTTGCTAGAGGACTGGGCTTGAGATTTCGGTCTCGTTACCGCTTACGCGGCAACGGCGACCGGAGCATGATTGTCGTTGGCAATTATGCTTTACGGACCGATAACGGTGGTACCTCACCGGGACAAAGCCACACCTTTACACGTTCGTCGATCCTGTTTCGGCCCCATGGTCCCGCCAACGCCGGGATGATGGTGGAGCCGCCGGGTACCGCCCCCGGGTCCGATCCGCTTATTACGTGCGCGTTTATGCCCATAGTCCCCGAGGGGACAATTTGAATATCGGCCGGGCGCGCCGCGATTTCAAGGGGCGCGTGCGGTGGACAAGCGGCGCGAAGACCGCGAGAGTTCGGGGCGCGGGACGCAGCGCCACGCGGGCGGACCCGACCTGCGCTGCGGGGCCACACGGTCGGGGGCCA
>NZ_JAWLFS010000135.1:1260-8207 GCF_041685465.1 Rhodosalinus sp.
ACGGTCGGGGGCCACACGGTCGAGCGCATCGCGTCTGGCGGCGGAGGTGGCCGCGGCTGCGTCGCATGCGGGCGCGGACCCGCCGGCAGGCAGGGGCGATGCCGGCGCGGACCCGCTGCGGGGGCCGGCCGCTTACCATTGAACGGGCGGGGCGGCCGCCCGCGACGGAGCGAGAGGGAGAAACGATGTTCAACGCGCTGGTGGTCGAGAAGGACGCGGAGAGCGGCAGGACGGAGGCCGCCGTCCGGGAGATCGGCAAGGACGACCTCCCCGAGGCGGAGGTCACGGTGGCGGTCGAGTATTCGACGCTCAACTACAAGGACGGGCTCTGCATCGGGCCGGGCGGCGGGCTCGTGCGCAATTATCCGCACGTGCCGGGCATCGACTTCGCGGGCACGGTGGAGTCCTCGGACGACGACCGATGGGCGCCCGGCGACAAGGTGATCCTGACCGGCTGGCGCGTGGGCGAGGCGCACTGGGGCGGGTACGCGCAGAAGGCGCGCGTCAAGCCCGAGTGGCTGGTGCCGCTGCCCGACGGCATGACGACACGGCAGGCGATGGCGGTGGGCACCGCAGGTCTGACCGCGATGCTCGCGGTGCAGGCGCTGGAGGATCACGGCCTCGCCGATCATCAGGGCCCGGTTCTGGTCACGGGCGCGACGGGCGGTGTCGGCTCGGTCGCCACCGCGCTTCTCGCCGCGGCGGGGCGCGAGGTGGTCGCGGTGACCGGCAAGCCGGAGCAGGCGGACTACCTGAAGGGGCTCGGCGCGTCGGACACGATCGCGCGCGAGGAGGTCGCGGAGCCCACGAAGAAGCCGCTCGAGTCCGAACGCTGGGCGGGCTGCGTGGACGCGGTGGCCGGCGCGATGCTCGGCCGGGTCCTCAAGCAGATGAAATACGGCACCTCGGTCGCGGCCGTGGGCCTCGCCGGCGGTGTGGCGATCGAGGGCGCGCTGATCACGCCCTTCATCCTGCGCGGCGTGAACCTTCTGGGAATCGATTCGGTCATGCAGCCCTATGCCAACCGTGTCCGTGCCTGGGAGCGGATCGCGCGCGATCTGCCGATGGACAGGCTCGAGGCGATGGTGCAGCCGGCGACGCTCTCCGACCTGCCGCGGCTCGGAGCAGAGATCCTCGAGGGCCGGATGCGCGGCCGCGTGGTCGTGGACGTCAACGCCTGATCCGGTCGCCCGGGGTTCGGAACCAGGGACCGGGCCGCCGCGTTCATCACATGCATTGAAAGCGATCACTTTCGTTGCATCGTGCCCTCGGACGGGTCTAGGCTCTGCACACAACCGAGGCGCCGCAGGCCGCGCGGCGCGTCCCGGTTCGGTCCCGGCGGGTCCGTTCACGCGGCGTGCCGCGGGAGATCCCCCAAGCCGCGCCACGAGACAGGAGGGACGTGCGTGTTCAAGAAAATCATGACGCCGGTGGACCTGGTCCATGCGGATACGCTGCAGAAGACGCTGCAATGCGCGGCCGATCTGTCGGGTCATTATCAGGCGCCGGTGGTCTACGTCGCCGTGACGGCGCCGCAGCCGACCAAGATCGCCCACACGCCGCAGGAGTTCGCGCAGAAGCTCGAGGCCTTCGCGAAGGAGCAGGGCGACAAGCACGGGATCACCACGGAGTCGCACGCGATCACCAGTCACGATCCGACCATCGACCTCGACGACCGGCTTCTCAAGGCGGTTGGCGAGACCGGATCGGACCTCGTCGTGATGGCGACGCATCCGCCCAACTTCACCGACTACATCTGGCCGTCGAACGGTGGCTATCTGGCGGAGCACTCCAAAGCCTCCGTCCTCCTCGTCCGCTAGAGGCGCCACGGCCGCGCGCGCGGCCGCGAGACACAAGACGAAATCAACAGAGGGAGGCCGCAGATGGCCGACGAAACAAGCCCGGGTATCCCGGCCCCCGAGGGGGACTCGGATATCATCGACACCGAGTACGAGATCGGTCAGGACAACATCGAGGGCCGCGTGGGGCCCTTCGGCTTCGACATCCACAACCCGGTCTTCGTGATCTCGGGGCTCGTGGTGACCCTCTTCGTCGCCTACGCGCTCATTGCGCCGGAGCATGCCAGCGACTTCTTCGGCTGGCTGCGCCCGGCGCTTACCGAGAGCTTCGACTGGTTCTTCATGCTGGCGGCGAACGTCTTCGTGCTGTTCTGCCTGCTGCTGATCGTGACGCCGGTCGGCTCCGTGCGGCTCGGGGGGGCGGAGGCGACGCCGGACTACGGCTATCTCGGCTGGTTCGCGATGCTCTTCGCAGCCGGCATGGGCATCGGGCTGATGTTCTTCGGGGTGCTCGAGCCGGCCTATTACTTCGGCACGCCCTGGGGAGATGCCCCGCTCGGGGCCGTGCGGCCCTTCACGGAGGACGGCGCGCTGATCCAGGAGAACGTGGAGGAGGCACGGCGCATCGCGCTCGCGGCGACCTCCTATCACTGGGCGCTGCATCCTTGGGCGATCTACGCGGTCGTCGCGCTGGCGCTCGCGCTCTTCTCCTACAACAAGGGCCTGCCGCTCTCGATCCGCTCCGCCTTCTACCCGCTCCTCGGTGAGCGCGTCTGGGGCTGGTGGGGTCACATCATCGACACGCTCGCGGTCTTCGCGACGCTCTTCGGCCTCGCCACGTCGCTCGGTATCGGGGCGCAGCAGGCCAACGCGGGGCTCAACTACATCTACGACGTGCCCAGCAACACGACGGTGCAGGTGCTGCTGATCATCGGGATCACCGCGATCGCACTGATCTCGGTGCTGCGTGGACTCGACGGCGGCGTGAAGGTTCTCTCCGAGATCAACATGACCATCGCGCTGCTGTTGCTGCTCTTCGTGCTCTTCGCGGCCGGTGCCGGCACAATCCTGAGCGAGTTCGTGGCCGGCCTCGGCGCCTACGCGACCGAGCTCGTGCCGCTCTCCAACCCGTTCGGTCGGGAGGACACCGGCTACATGCAGGGCTGGACAGCCTTCTACTGGGCGTGGTGGATCAGCTGGTCACCCTTCGTCGGCATGTTCATCGCCCGCGTGTCGCGCGGCCGCACGGTGCGGGAGTTCGTGATCTGCGTGCTGATCATCCCGTCGGTCGTCTGCATCCTCTGGATGGCGGTCTTCGGAGGCTCGGCGATCAACGACATGGTCGCCAACCCCGAAACCTCGGCGGTCACGGCGAACGTGATCACCGAGTACAACGACTCCGTGGCGCTCTTCGCCATGCTGGAGAGCCTGCCGCTCGCCGCGATCACCTCGACCATCGGGATCATCCTCGTGATCGTGTTCTTCGTGACCTCCTCGGACTCCGGTTCGCTCGTGATCGACACGATCACCGCCGGCGGCAAGGTGGACGCGCCGGTCACGCAGCGGGTGTTCTGGTGCACCTTCGAGGGGCTGGTGGCGATCGCGCTGCTGATCGGCGGGGGCCTGACCGCGCTGCAGGCGATGGTGATCTCCACCGGACTGCCGTTCACGGTCATCCTGCTGATCATCTGCTGGGCGATCTACAAGGGCCTGATGGACGAGCGCCGCAAGGCGTGACGGAGCGCCGCGGGGCAGATCCCGCGGGGCCGACTGACGTCGCGGCGCGGGCCTTCGGGTCCGCGCCGTTCCGTTTGACGGGCACGGTTTCGCGCTATGTCACCCGGCGACGCGTTGGCGCAACCCCGGATTCCCGTGACACAGACCGCCCCGATCCTCCTCTGGTTCCGCCGCGACCTGCGGCTCTCGGACCATCCCGCGCTTTCCGCGGCGGTCGCGAGCGGGCGGCCGGTGATCCCCGTTGTCCTGCGCGATCCGCTCGTGGATGGCCTCGGCGCGGCGCCGCGCTTCCGGCTCGGGCTGGGGGTGGCGCATTTCGCGGAGGCGCTCGCCGAAAAGGCCAGCCGGCTGATCCTGCGGTCCGGCCCGGCGCTCGCCACCCTGCGCGCGCTGGTGGCGGAGACCGGGGCGGGCGCGGTCTGGTGGACGCGGGCCTACGACCCCGAGAGCGTGGCTCGGGATACCGAGGTGAAGGCCGCGCTCAAGGGCGACGGCCTCGACGCGCGGAGCTTCGGCGGGCACCTGATGTTCGAGCCCTGGACCGTCGAGACGAAGGACGGCGGCTTCTACAAGGTCTACACGCCCTTCTGGCGCGCCGTGCGCGGGCGCGAGGTCGATGCGCCCCTGCCGGCGCCGGGCACGCTTCCGGCGCCCGAGGCATGGCCCGACAGCGAGCGCCTCGCGGACTGGCGCCTCGGCGCGGCGATGGACCGCGGCGCGGAGATCGTGGCGCCGCACGCCCAAGTGGGCGAGCGCGCGGCGCAGGGCCGGCTCGGGCACTTCATGGCGCATGTCGTCGAGGGCTACGGCGAGAGCCGGGACCGCCTCGCCGAGGACGGCACCTCCTGCCTGTCGGAAAACCTGAGCCTCGGCGAGATCAGCCCGCACCAGTGCTGGCACGCCGGGCTGCGCGCGATGGAGGAGGGCAAGGCCGGCGCCGACACCTTCCTGCAGGAGCTCGTCTGGCGCGAGTTCGCCTATCACCTGATGCACCACACGCCGCGGCTGACCTCGGCCAACTGGCGGACGGAGTGGGATGCCTTCCCGTGGTCCGAGGACGCGCATGCGGCGCAGGTCCGCGCCTGGCAGCAGGGGCGCACGGGCATCGAGATGGTCGATGCCGGGATGCGCGAGATGTATGTGACGGGGCGGATGCACAACCGCGCCCGCATGATCGTGGCGAGCTACCTGACCAAGCACCTGATGACGCACTGGAAGGTCGGGCTCAGGTGGTTCGAGGATCACCTGATCGACTGGGACCCGGCCTCCAACGCGCTGGGCTGGCAGTGGTCGGCGGGCTCGGGGCCGGACGCGACGCCCTATTTCCGCGTGTTCAACCCGGTCACGCAGGCGAAGCGTTTCGACCCGGATGCCGAATACCGCCGGCGCTGGATCGCGGAAGGGCAACGCCGGCCGCCCGAGACGGCGCGCGCCTATTTCGACGCGATCCCGCGGCGGTGGGGCCTGTCGCCGGACGACGCCTATCCGGCACCGGTGGTCGAGCCGGCCGAGGGTCGCAAGATCGCGCTCGCGGCCTACGAGGCAAGGGACTTCTGAGGCGCATGCGTCTCGCGGGCTTGCCGCAGGCGGCGCTTTCGGCATAGCTAACAGCAAAGTGAAGATGGAAAGAGCCGCATGATCCTGACCACGACAGACGGCCAGTCCGGTCTGCCGCGCTATTTCGCGCGCATCTTCGACATGGCCTCGCGGATGCAGGCGGGGCGCGTGGATTTCGTTCTCGACGACGGGCGATGCTTCCGCGCCGAGGGGGCGGCGCCCGGGCCCGTGGCCGAGATGCACATCCACGACGACGACGTCTTCGCCCGGCTGCTGCGGGACGGCGACGTGGGCTTCGCCGAGGCCTTCATGGACGGTGAGTGGAGCACGCCGGACCTGCAGGCCTTCATGGACCTGCTGCACGCGGGCAACGACGAGATCTACGAGGGCTTCCCCGGAATCGCGCTGGTGCGCGCGCTGGAGCGGCTGCGCTTCTGGCTGCAATCCAACACGAAGCGGCAGGCCAAGAGGAACATCGCGGCGCACTACGACCTCGGCAACGATTTCTACCGCCTCTGGCTCGACGACTCGATGACCTATTCCTCGGCGCTCTTCGAGACCGGGCAGGAGAGCACCGAGAAGGCGCAGGAGGCGAAATACGCCGCGCTGGCCGACAAGCTCGACGTGAAACCGGGCGACCATGTCCTCGAGATCGGCTGCGGCTGGGGCGGCTTCGCGGAATTCGCCGCGCGCGAGCGGGGCCTGCGGGTCACGGGGCTGACGATCAGCCAGGCGCAGTACGACTACGCGCAGGACCGCATCGCGCGCGCGGGCCTCTCCGACCGGGTGGAGTTCAGGTTGCAGGACTACCGCGACGAGCGCGGACAGTACGACGCGGTCGCCTCCATCGAGATGTTCGAGGCGGTGGGCGAACGCTACTGGCCGGTCTTCTTCGGCGCCCTCCGCGACCGGTTGAAACCGGGACGCCGCGCCGCGCTGCAGGTCATCACCGTCGAGGACAAGCGGTGGGAGAGCTACCGCCGCAACGTCGACTTCATCCAGAAATACATCTTCCCCGGGGGGATGCTGCCGAGCCCTTCGGTCCTGCGCCGCGAGAGCGAGCGCGCGGGGCTCGCGGTCGCGGGCAGCCACGAGTTCGGCGAGAGCTACAGCCAGACGCTGCGCCGCTGGAACGAGAGCTTTGCCCGCGCCTGGCCGAAGGCGGAGGCGCTGGGCTTCGACGAGCGTTTCCGCCGGATGTGGGCCTATTATCTGACGTCCTGCGCCTCGCTCTTCCAGAGCGGCATGTGCGACGTGACGCAGATCACCGTGCAGCGGCCGGCCTGATGCCTACGGCGGCGCACCTTGTGGCCGCTCTCGTCCTCGCGGCGGTGGGGTGGTTCGCTTCCGAACTCGTGAAACCCGTGATCGAGGCCGAGACGGGGCGGAGCGCGTTCGGCCGCCTGTCGCTGATCAACCTCGTCATCGGCGCGCTGTGCGGCTGGATCGTGATCGGCAAACGCGCCGGGCGGGGGCTCTCGGCCGGGATCGGCAACGGCATCACCGGCGTCGCCGCGCTCGTCTTCTGGGCTCTGTTCGTGCAGGCGGTGGCCGAGATGGTGAACCGCTCGCTCGCGCGGCGCTACGACGGCCCGATGGAGGCGATCATCGCCGTCTTCGAGCTCATGCTGGACTATGCCGCCTTCCTCGCCGACGCGCAGGTGCTGATTGCGCTTGCGGGTGGCGCGCTGCTGGCCGGGCTCGCCGCCGAGGCCGCCGCGCGTCGCTGGCGCTGAAAGGAGGGCGCGTGCCCGAGGTCTTTCTGTACGGAACCCTGCGCCACGCGCCGCTTCTTGAGTGTGTGCTAAACGGTCGGCCGGCCGCCGTCCGGCCCGGCCATCTTGCGGGCCGCGC
>NZ_JAWLFS010000136.1:0-8187 GCF_041685465.1 Rhodosalinus sp.
CTGTCGGTGGACGCGATCGCGTACGACGAGGGCGGCGTGCCGCAGCTCGCCGGTCAGGGCGGCGACGCCGCGGCCTTCGTCCGCGTCTACCTGGACAATCGCCCCGTCACGACGGTGCCCGTCGGACCGGACGGCGCATGGCGCGCAGAACTTCCCGAGGTGGAGACGGGTGTCTTTACCATGCGGCTGGACGCGATCGACGCGTCGGGCGAGGTCACCTCCCGCCTCGAGACGCCGTTCGAGCGCATCTCGCCCGCGCGCCTCGCGGAGGCGAGCGCCGACGCGGCCGAGGAGGGCCGCCGCGTCGTCACCGTGCAGCGGGGCAACACGCTCTGGGGCATCTCGCAGCGCAACTACGGGGACGGCATCCTCTACGTGCGAATCTTCGAGGCCAACCGCGACCGCATCCGCGACCCCGACCTTATCTATCCGGGGCAGGTCTTCACCGTTCCACGGTGACGCGGGCTCTGGCCGCGCGCGCGCGGACGGGCTAGGTGCGGCGGGCAAGGAGGATCGCGATGCCCGCCGACGTCACAGCCCCGCAACCGGAGACCGCCGCCGACGAAGCCCGGCGCGAGCGGCGCACGGGCTGGGCGGTGATCCGGCGGGTCGCGCCCTACCTCTGGCCGCCGGGCGAGGGTTGGGCGAAGCGCCGGGTCGTCGGCGCGCTCTTGCTGCTGCTCGCGGCGAAGCTGATCGCGGTCGGGACGCCGATGCTCTACAAGCAGGCGGTGGACGCGCTCTCGGGCGAGGGGGTCTCCGACCTCGCGCTCGGCGCGGTCGGGCTGACGGTCGCCTACGGCATGGCGCGGCTCATGTCGAACGGCTTCCAGCAGTTGCGCGACGCGGTCTTCGCGGGCGTCGGCCAGCGCGCGCTGCGCCGCATCGCGCTTCAGACCTTCACGCATATCCACCGCCTGTCGCTCTCCTACCACCTGACGCGGCGCACGGGCGGGCTTTCCCGGATCATCGAGCGGGGCGTGAAGGGCGTCGATTTCCTGCTGCGGTTTCTCTTGTTCTCGGTCGGGCCGCTGATCCTCGAGCTGGCGCTGATCGCGGGCGTGCTCTTCGTGATGTTCGACGCGTGGTATCTCGCCGTCGTGGCCGTCACGATCGCGCTTTACGTCTGGTTCACGTTCAAGGTGACGGAATGGCGCGTGCGCCTCCGGCGCGAGATGAACGATCAGGACACCGACGCCAACCAGAAGGCGATCGATTCGCTCCTGAACTACGAGACGGTGAAATACTTCGGCGCCGAGGGCCGGGAGGCCGCGCGCTACGATCGCTCCATGGAGGGTTACGAGACCGCGGCGCTCAAGACCGCCTATTCGCTCGCCTTCCTGAACTTCGGGCAGACGCTGCTGATCACCGCGGGGCTCGTGATCGTCATGGTCATGGCCGCGGTGGGGGTCGAGCGCGGCGCCCTGACCGTGGGCGATTTCGTCATGGTCAACTCCTACATGATCCAGATCACCATGCCGCTCGGCTTTCTCGGGACGGTCTACCGCGAGATCCGGCAGAGCCTCGTGGACATGGGCGAGATGTTCCGCCTGCTCGACCAGCCGACGGATGTCACCGATCGCCCCGGCGCCGGGGCGCTCGCCGTGCCGCGCGGCGAGGTCGTCTTCGACCATGTCGCCTTCGGATACGACCCGGCGCGGCCGATCCTGCGCGATTTCAACCTGCATGTCGGCGCGGGCGAGAAAGTGGCGCTCGTCGGGGCCTCGGGCGCGGGGAAGTCGACGATCGGGCGGCTTCTCTTCCGGTTCTACGACGTGACCGGGGGGGCGATCCGCATCGACGGGCAGGATATCCGCGAGGTCACGCAGGAGAGCCTGCACGCCGCGATCGGCGTGGTGCCGCAGGACACGGTGCTCTTCAACGACACGATCCGCTACAACATCGCCTACGGACGCGAGGACGCCGCCGAGGCCGAGATCGTCGCCGCGGCGAAGGCCGCGCAGATCCACGACTTCATCGCCGCGCTGCCCGAGGGCTACGACACGCAGGTGGGCGAGCGGGGGCTCAAGCTCTCGGGCGGGGAGAAACAGCGCGTCGGCATCGCGCGCACGCTCCTGAAGGACCCGCCGATCCTGCTTCTCGACGAGGCGACCTCGGCGCTCGACACCGATACGGAGGCCGAGATCCAGGAGGCTCTGCGCCGTGCGGGGCAAGGGCGGACGGTGCTGACCATCGCGCACCGGCTCTCGACCGTGGCTGACGCCGACCGCATCGTGGTGCTGGATGCGGGCCGCATCCTCGAGGAGGGCACGCACGACGCCCTGCTTTCCCGGCAGGGGCGCTATGCCCGGCTCTGGGCGCGTCAGAAATCCGAACGCGCCGCGTGACGCAAGGTCATGTCGGCCCGGCGCAGAGCCCGGGCCGCGGGGGCGCCGTCGAACAAGTCGCGCAAGGCCGGGACCCGATTTCGCGCGCCGTGGCCCCCGGCATCCGAAGCGGGGCGCGGATCGCGTGGACGCGGACGACCGCCCCGCTTGCTAGCCCGACCGCACGAGCCGCAGGATCACGAGAAGCACCACCGCGCCGAGCGTCGCCTGCAGGATGGTGACGAAGATGCCGCCGCCCGGACCGAAGCCGAGCACCGGCAGCATCACCCCGGCGAGGAAGGCCCCGGCGACGCCGACGGCCATGTTGCCGATCAGCCCGAGGCCGCCGCCACGGACCAGTCGCGCCGCGAGCCAGCCCGCGACCAGCCCCGTCAGAAGCATCGCGAGACCGCTGTCGAACCCCATCATCGGCGCCTCCTCATTCGGCCGCGCGCAGCGGCTTGGCCGGCACGTAGGGCGGTGCACCGTCCGCGGGGGTCGGCCCCTCGTCCCAGAGGATCGTCGGGGCCTTGACCCGCCGCGCGGCGCGCCGCAACGCCCAGTCGCGGGCCGCCCGGCTCGACCGGCCGGCCCCGGCCCAGGCGAGGGCGCGCGCGAGCCAGATGGCGTAGGAGGTGATCCAGACGCGGACCGAGAGCAGCGCGGGCGTGACGACGAGCGTCAGCACCGTCGCCACGCCGAGCCCGAAGACCACCGCGGTGGCGAGCTGCTTCCACCAGAGTGCCGTCGGGCTGTCGATCGAGTAGCCGCCGCCGATGAAGTCGAGGCTGATGCCGAGCATCATCGGCGCAAGGCCGGCCATGGTGGTGATCGTCGTTAGCAGCACCGGGCGGATGCGGTCCTCGGCGGTGCGCACGATGGCCTCGATCCGGGGCATGTAGCGGGCGTAGTCCTGATAGGTGTCGATCAGGACGATGTTGTTGTTCACGACGATCCCGGCGAGCGCGACGATGCCCGTTCCGGTCATGATGATCGAGAAGGGCTGGTTCATCGTCAGCATCCCGATCAGCACGCCCGTGGTCGAGAGCACCACGGCGAGCAGCACCAGCACCGAGTTGTAGATGCTGTTGAACTGCGCGAGCAGGATGATGAACATGAGCCCCAGCGCGCCCGCGAAGGCCTGCATCAGGAACTGCCCCGATTCCTGCTGCTCTTCCTGATCGCCGGTCCATTCCCAATCGATGCCGGCGGGCAGCTCCGCCTCGGTCTCCAGCCACTCGGTCAGGTTATCGATCCGCTCGTTCGCGTTTACCGGCGCGATCCGCGCGCCGGCCCAGGACGTGCCCGGGTCGGCGTCGGCGACGCGTGCCTCCGCCTGTTCTGACGGCATCGTGCCGAGGTCTGCGCCGTCCGCCGCCGTCACCGTGACGAGCCCCGACTCCACGTCGGCCTTCACGTCGAGGTGGCGGGTCTGGTCGACGCGGGTGATCTCGGCGAGCTTCTCCACCGGCTGGCGCGTGATGAAGTTCGCGAGCGGGACCAGCCCGTCCTCGGTCCGCACGCGCAGCGTGTCCAGTGTCGAGAGGACGCGGTCCTGGTCCGGCAGGCGCACGCGGATCTCGATCTCCTCGTCGGAGGTCGGCACCCGCATCGTGTCGAGCAGAAGGCCCCGCGTCACGAGCTGCACCATCGCGCCCACGGTGGCCACGTCGGCGCCGTAGCGGCCCGCCTTCTCGACGTCGACGTCGATCTGCCAGTCGATGCCGGGGAGCGGGCGCGTGTCCTCGATCAGGGTCAGCCCGGGCAGCGCGTCGTATTTCGCCCGCACCGCGCCGGCGGCCTCCACCAGCGCGTCGAGGTCGTCGCCCTTGAGGCGCAGGTGCACCGGCTTGGCGTCCGCCGGCCCCTGCGCCGCCTCGAGGATCTCGGCCTCCATGCCGGGCAGCCGATCGAGCTGCTCGGAAAGCTCGGCCAGCACCACGTTGCCGTCGAGCGAGGGATCGAAGCGCCGCTCTTCCCAGGGGATCGTCTCGAACTGCACCTGCCCGACGGTGTCCTTGGGCGCCTCGGCGCCGCCGGTGTTGGAATTGAGCCCGCCCTCGCCCGCGAAGGAAAAGGCCGAGCGCACGCCGCGGTGCGCGATCACGATCTCCTCGGCCTGGCGCACGAGGTCGTCCTTCTCGGCGAGGCTGAGGTTGCCGCGCGCCTTGACGTAGACGATCGCGCGCTCCGGCTCGGTCTCGACGAAGAAATCGACGCCGTTGTTGTTCTCGCCGTAGTACATGAAGACGCTGACCACCACGACGCCGACGCCGGCGAGGGTCAGGAGCGGCATCACCGGGTTGCCGGTCACGAGACGGATGAGCCCGCCGAAGAGCGTGCGCCGGCGCCCGGCGCGGATGCGGCGCGGCGCGAACTCGACCCGCGCCGCCGAGAGCGTGATCGAGGCCGCCATGGCCGAGACGAGGAAGAGCGCGGCGCCCGGCAGCGCGGCCGCGGCACCGGGCAGGGGCGGCGGCGTGCCCCCGAAGAGGTAGCCGGGATTGAGCACCTGCATCGCGCCCAGGAAGACGCCGTAAAGCGCCACCGGCACCAGCGCCGCGCGCACCAGCCAGGGCGTGCGCGCCCGCAGCCCGTCCGAGGCGCGCGCGAAAATCCGGCTGACGCGGCCCGTCACGCCGCCCATCACCGGCAGGTAGATCAGCGCCACCACGAGCGAGGCCGAGAGCACGAAGATCAGCGTGACCGGCAGCATCCCCATGAACTCCCCCGGCACGCCTGGCCAGAAGAGCATCGGCAGGAAGGCGCAGAGCGTCGTGGCGGTGGAACTCACGATCGGCCAGAACATCCGCCGCGCGGCCTCGACGTAGGCGCGCATCGGACCGGCGCCGTCGCGGATGCGCTTGTCGGCGTATTCCACGACCACGATCGCGCCGTCCACGAGCATCCCCACCGCGAGGATCAGGCCGAACATCACGATGTTCGAGATCGTCACCCCCATGATCGCGAGGAAGGCGAAGCACAGAAGGAAGGAGGTCGGGATCGCGAAGCCCACCAGGAGCGCCGCCCGCGTGCCGAGCGCGGCGAGCGCGACGATCATCACCAGCGCGACCGCGGTCAGCACCGAGCCCTCGAGCTGGCTCACCATGGAGGCGACGGTGCGGCTCTGGTCGTTGGAGGTGCCCATCTGCACCGCCGAGCGCAGCTCGTCGGGCCAGTCGGCGCGCTCGGCCGCGATCACCTCCTCGACGCGGTCGGCGGTGTCGATCAGGTTGAAGCCCTTGCGCTTGATCACCTGCAGGGCGACCGTCGACTCGCCGTTGAAGCGGGCCGTGCCCTCCCGGTCCTCGAAGGTCAGGTTGATCGTCGCCAGATCGCCGAGCGTCACCACCCGGTCGCCGTTCGTCTTCACCGGCAGGTCGTAGACGTCGCGCGCCTCGTCGAAGCTCGACGGGATCTTGACCGCGAAGGCGCCCTGCGCGCTCTCGACCTCGCCGGCGGCGATGAGCTGGTTGTTGTTGCGCACCACGTTGATGAGTTCGTCGGCGGTGACGTTGTAGGCTTCGAGGCGGAGGGGGTCGATCACCACCTCCAGCATTTCCTCGCGCTCGCCGGCGACGCCCACCTCGAGCACCGGGTCGAGCGCCTCGATCTCGTCCTGCAGGTCGCGGGCGACGCGGAACATCGTGCGCTCCGGCACCGGGCCGGTGAGGTTCACGATGATGATCGGAAACTCGGAGAAGTTGATCTCGTTGATCGAATACTTGTCGTAGCCTTCGGGGAACTGCCCCTCGGCCGTGTTCATCGCGTCGCGCACGTCGGCGATGGTCTCCGACTTGTCCCAGCCGAACTCGAACTCCAGCGCGACGCCGCCATAGCCCTCGGCCGCCGTGCCCGACATCTCCTTCAGCCCGTCGAGGTCCGAAAGCTCGGTCTCCATCGGCTTGACGAGCAGCCGTTCCGCGTCCGCGGCCGAGATCCCGGGGAAGTTGACCGAGACGAAGAGCGCCGGAATCTCGATGTCGGGCTCGCCCTCCTTCGGGAGCGAGACATAGGCGAAGCCCCCCACGATCAGCGTGAGCGCGATGAAGGCCAGCACCATCCGCGCGCGGTCGGCCGCCCAGGTCACCATGCCGGTCATTGCGTGGCCTCCCGGTAGGTGGCCTCGACCGGCACGCCGTCGGTGACGTATTCCTGACCGAGCGTGATGACGTCGGCCGTTTCCGGCAGGCCCTCCACCCAGACGCCGTTGACCGTGTCGCGCAGCAGCGTGACCGGCACGAAGCGCGCGGTCTCCTCGTCCGTCACCGTGCGCACGCCGAGGGTGCCATCGTCGTCGAGCGTGAGCGCCGACTGCGGCAGGAGATGCGCCATCGCCCCGTCGGCCTCGACCACGATCTCGGCGGTCTGCCCGTCGCGGACGGAAATATCCGCGTTGGGCACCGTGATCTCGACCCGGAAGGTGCGTGTCGTCGGATCCGACGAGCGCGAGATGAACGTCACCTCGCCCTCGAGCTCCCGTCCGGTGACGAGGCGTGCGCCGGCGCGCGCGCCGTCCGCGATGCGCTCGACCTCTGTCTCGGGGACGAAGCCCACGAGGCGGATCGGGTCGAGACCGAGCACCGTGGCGCAGAGCCCGCCGGGCTGCAGCAGGCTTCCGAGCTCGGCGGTTTCCGATTCGAGCACGCCGGCGAACGGCGCCCGGATTTCCAGGCGCTCCATTTCCGTCTCGGCCGAATCGACGGCCGATTCGGCACCCTCGATGTTCGCCTTCACGGTTTCGAGCTGGCTGCGCGCGGATTCGACGCCCGCCTCGGCGGACCGCACGGCGGCCGTCGTCGAGGCGACCCGCGTGCGCGAGGCGAAACCGCCCTCGGAAAGCTGCACCGCCGCGGTCGCGTTCAGCTCGGCCTCTTCGAGGCGGGCCTCGGCCTCGGCCAGCCGGGCGCGCGCTTCCGGTGCACGCGCCTCGGCCTCGGCCAGCCGGGCGCGCGCCTCGGCGAGCACCGCGTCGCGATCCCCGGGGTCGAGGCGGCACAGCACCTCGCCGGTCTCGACCCGCGTCCCCTTCGGCAGCGGCTCGGACGTCACCAGCCCCGAGGTCTCGGCGCGCAGGCTCACCTCCCGCGCAGCCTGCGTCTCGCCGCGCAGCTGCACGGCGCTGTCGATCTCGCGTGCGGCCGACCGCATGGCCACCACCGCGACGCGGTCGGGCGCCTCGCCCTCCGCGTCGTCCGGCGCGGGCGTCGGTTCGGCCCCGGATGCCTGTTGCGGCGCCTCGCCCTCGGGCGCCTGTCCCGTGTCATCCGATGCGTCCGGATCACTGTCCGTCCCATCGCTGTCCGGCACCGGGTCGGGCGCAAGCGGGTTGAGCTCGGCCAGCGTCACGCGCTCGCCCTGCGAAAAGCGCACCAGCGCCTCGCGCTCCATCACCACGAGGTAGAGCGTCCCAAGGACGAGCAGCGCGGTCAGGGCGGGGATCAATCGCATCTTCGGCCTTTCATGCCGGCCCCGTCTCGCGCGCGGCAGGCGGTCGCGCAGGGCCTCGTGTCTCGTGTCGTGATGCTATACGCTGAACCGACCGGTTCAGATTAGAGATTCCGCCGCAGTGCCGCAAGATTGCCGGGCCGCGCGGGGCGGCGCCTATGGCGCGTGCATGCCCTTGGCACCGTCCCACCCAGCGTTTAAGAGGGGCGGAGGCCAGCGCAGGGGGCACCGTGACCGAGCGCGACAGTTTCATCGAGGAAGTCGCCGAGGAGGTGCGGCGCGACCGCATGTTCGCGCTGATGCGGCGCTATGGCTGGATCGCCGTGCTCGCGGTGCTCGTCCTTGTCGGGGGCGCCGGCTGGAACGAGTGGCGCAAGGCACAGGCGACGGAGCGTGCGCGCGCCACGGGCGA
>NZ_JAWLFS010000137.1:0-8053 GCF_041685465.1 Rhodosalinus sp.
GCGGCACGAGGGACACGCGTCAGGGGCACGACGGCCGCCGGGACGGTCGACCCGGCCGCGGCAGGCGGAAAAACGGGCGGCGTGGCTTTTCATCCCCCGCGCGCGCGATAACTTCGCCACGGGAGGCGTGATGCTGCTCGAGGTTGCGAAACTGACGAAGTCCTACGCCGGGCCGGACGGCCCGGCCGAGGTGCTGCGCGGCGTGGACCTCGTGCTCGAGGCCGGTGCGACGCTCGCGCTCACCGGCGAATCGGGCTCGGGCAAGAGCACGCTTCTGCACCTGATCGCCGGGCTCGATACCGGGGACGGTGGACATGTTCGCCTCGATGGGCAGGAGGTGACACGGCTCGACGACGCGGGGCGCGCGGCGCTCCGGCGCGGCACCGTGGGCATCGTCTTTCAGCAGTTCAACCTGATCCCGTCGCTCACCGTCGCGGCCAACATCGCGTTTCAGGCGCGCCTCGCCGGGCGGCACGACCCGGAGCGCGACGCAAGCCTCGCCGCGGCGCTTGGGCTCACGCCACACCTCGACAAGTACCCCGAGCAGCTTTCGGGCGGGCAGCAGCAGCGCGTGGCGATCGCGCGCACGCTCGCCGCGCGGCCGCGCCTCGTGCTCGCCGACGAGCCCACGGGCAACCTCGACGAGGCGACCTCCGGCGTGGTGCTCGACCAGATGCTCGCACTCGTGGCCGAGACGGGCGCGGCGCTTCTCATGGTGACGCATTCGCCCGCGCTCGCCGCGCGGATGGAGCGACGGCTGCACCTGAGCCGCGGGCGGCTGGCGTGACAGGGGCCGCACTCTCGGCGCTCTGGTCCTACTGGCGGCGCAATCCGCTGCAGCTCTTCACGCTGGTGGCGGGCCTCGCGCTGGCCACGGCGCTCTGGTCGGGGGTGCAGGCGCTCAACGCCGAGGCGCGGTCGAGCTACGACGCGGCGGCGGCGGTCCTCGGCGAGGGGCGCTACGACCAGCTTGTCCCGCGCACGGGCGAGACCATCCCCGAGCAGACGTGGCTCACGCTGCGCCGCTCGGGCTGGCAGGCGGGGCCGGTGCTCGAGGGGCGCTTCCGCGCGGGCGAGACCTCCGTGCGCCTTGTCGGCATCGATCCGCTGACCATGCCGGGCGGCGCAGGGCCGGTGACCGAGGCGGGGGACGCGCCGCTCGAGACCTTCCTGCGCGCCGACACGCTCTTCGCCCATCCCGAGGTGGCCGAGGCGCTTGCCGCCGCCCTGCCCCAGCCGGTTGTCGCCGATCCCGGCCTCGCGCCCGGCACCGCGATCATGGACATCGGCGTGGCGCAGGAGATCCTCGACCGTCCCGGCGAATTGAGCCGGCTCGTGCTCGCCGACACGCAGCCGATGGGCCGCCCGCCGCTGGCCGACGTCGCGCCGGAGCTCGTGCGCCAACCCTCGCGGCAGAGCTCGGACATCGGGCAGCTCACCGACAGCTTTCACCTCAACCTCACCGCCTTCGGGCTGCTGAGCTTCGCCGTCGGGCTCTTCATCGTGCACGGCGCGATCGGCCTCGCCTTCGAGCAGCGCCGCCCGATGATCCGCACGCTGCGCACGCTCGGCCTGCCGCTGCGCCGGCTGATCGCGCTGATGGCGGCCGAGCTCGCGGCGATCGCCTGTCTCGCCGGGGGGCTCGGCGTGGCGCTCGGCTACGCCCTCGCGGCGAGCCTTCTGCCCAATGTCGCCGCGACGCTGGAGGGGCTTTACGGCGCGCAGGTCTCGGGCACGCTCGGCCTGCAGCCGGCGTGGTGGCTCTCGGGCCTCGGCATCGCGTTTCTCGGCACGGCGCTCGCGGCCTCGGGCGCCTTCTGGCGCATCGCGCGGATGCCGGTGCTGGCCGGCGGCGGGCGGCGGGCCTTCGCCGTGGCGGCGGGGCGCCGGCACGGGCGGCAGGCCGCGCTCGCGGTCGGGCTCATGCTGGCCGCCCCCGTGGCGCTTCTCCTGGGCGACGGGCTGGTGGTGGGCTTCGCGGCGCTCGGCGCGCTCCTCCTCGGCGCGGCGCTGGCGCTGCCCCCACTCCTCGACCGGGCGCTCGCGCTCGGCGCGCGCTGGGCGCGCGGGGTGCGGGCGGAGTGGTTCTGGGCCGACACGCGCCAGCAGCTTCCGGGGTTGAGCCTCGCGCTGATGGCGCTTCTGCTGGCGATGGCGGCGAACGTGGGCGTCTCGACCATGGTGTCGAGCTTTCGCCTCACCTTCACGGGCTTTCTCGACCAGCGGCTGAGCGCGGAGCTTTACGTGGAAACCGAGACCGCGGCGCAGCGCGACGCGGTGCGGGACCTCGCCACGCGCGAGGCCGACGCACTGCTGCCGGTGCTGACGGCCGAAACACGCCTTGCGGACCGCCGGGCGCAGCTGCGCGGGCTGCGCGTGGGGCCGACCTATTCCGAAAACTGGACCTTCATCGCGCGCGAGGACGCGGTCTGGGAGCGGGTCGCGGCGGGCGAGGCGGTGATCGTCAACGAACAGCTCGCCCGCCGCGCGGACCTCTGGCCGGGCGACACGCTGACGCTCGCGCCCGGGCGCGCGCTGCCGGTCGCGGGCGTCGCGGGGGATTACGGCAATCCGCTCGGGCAGGTGATCGTGGGCGAGGCGCTCTTCCGCGACCTTTTCCCGGACGAGACCGCGACCCGCTTCGGGCTGCGCACCGAAACACCCGAGGCGCTGCGCACCGCGCTCGTCGAGGATGCGGGCCTCGACCCCGGGCAGATCACGGATCAGTCGGCGCTGAAGGCCTTCTCGCTCGACGTCTTCGACCGCACCTTCACCGTGACGGCGGCGCTCAACGTGCTCACCCTCGCGGTGGCGGGCTTCGCCATGCTGATGAGCCTCCTGACGCTCGCCGGCATGCGCGTGCCGCAGCTCGCGCCGGCCTGGGCGCTCGGGGTGACGCGGCGCGCGCTCGGGCGGCTGGAGCTTTTGCGCGCCGGCGTGCTCGCCGCGCTGACGGCGGCGGCGGCGCTGCCGCTCGGCCTCGCGCTCGCCTGGATGCTGCTCGCCGTCATCAACGTGGAGGCCTTCGGCTGGCGGCTGCCGATGTTCCTCTTCCCGCTGGACTACGCGCGGCTCGGCGCGCTGGCGCTCGCCGCGGCGGTGGCGGCGGCAGCCTGGCCCGCGCTTCGGCTGGCGCGGACGCCGCCCTCGTCGTTGCTGAAGGTGTTCGCCAATGAAGCCTGAAACGCTCCTCGCCTGCGCCGCGCTCCTCGCCGCGCCCCTCGCCGCGGGCGCGCAGGGCTTCGCCGGGATGGGCACGGACGCGGAGGGATTCGCGGTCCCAGAGCCTGACCCGAGCTTCGAGTTCCCGGCCGATCACGGGGCGCATCCCGATTACCGGATCGAGTGGTGGTACCTGACCGCCAACCTCGAGGGGCCGGAGGGCACGCCCTACGGGCTGCAATGGACGCTTTTCCGTTCCGCCCTCGCCCCCGGCGAGGCGGAGGGCTGGGAGAGCCCGCAGGTCTGGTTCGCCCATGCCGCCGTCACCACGCCGGAGGCGCATCACACCGCCGAACGCTTCGCCCGCGGCGGCACCGGGCAGGCCGGCGTGCGGCCCGAGCCCTTCGCTGCCTGGATCGACGACTGGCGCATGGCCGGCGAGAGCTTCGACGATCTGACGCTGACGGCGACCGGCCCCGATTTCGCCTACGAGGTGGACCTGACGGCCGAGGGGCCGCTCGTCTTTCACGGCGACGGCGGCTACTCGGTGAAATCCGAGGCCGGGCAGGCGAGCTATTACTACTCGCAGCCCTTCTACGATGTCTCAGGCACGCTCGCCCTGCCCGGGGGCGAGGTGGCGGTCACGGGCGCCGCCTGGCTCGATCGCGAGTGGTCCTCGCAGCCGCTGGCGGAGGATCAGACCGGCTGGGACTGGTTCTCGCTCACCTTCGACAGCGGCGCGAAGCTCATGGCCTTCCAGTTGCGCCAAAGTGACGGGAGCACCTTCACCTCCGGCACCTGGATCGCGCCCGACGGCACGACGGAGGCGCTCGGCGACGGGGCGCTCTCGGCCACGCCGCAGGAGGAAACGCAGGTCGCAGGTCGCGCGGTGCCGACGCGCTGGCGCCTCGAGGTGCCCGAGCGCGGCGTGGCGGTCACCGTCGCGGCCATCAACCCGACCGCCTGGATGGACACGAGCGTGCCCTACTGGGAAGGCCCTGTCGACGTGGCGGGCAGCCACGCGGGGCGCGGCTACCTCGAGATGACGGGCTACGACTAGGCGCCGCGCGCGGCGCCTCCGGGCGGCCTCCGGGCCGCACCGGGTGTCAGCCCGGCGGCCGGACGGTCCATCACCGCAGGCCGTCGATGCCGGACCGGGCGACCGGCTGCGGTGCCGTCATGGTCGCGCCCGGGACGCGGGCGGTTCCGGTCACATTGGCCCGCGCGGCGCGTTGAACCCTTACCAACGCCCCTGGGTGTCGTGGCCCGCGACGCCGACGCCGTGTCGGTTCACCGCGCTGGGACGGATCCGGTTCCGCACCCTGTTCGAGACGATGGAGGCACGGCGGGACGAGGCTCGCAGATCGGGGCGCGGCTGCACTTACCTCGATCAGCGCGCGGCTGGCGCAGGCCGAGGCTAACCTGCGTCAGTGCGGCGCGCGTCCGGCGCCCGCACGGTTGGGCGTGCCTGCCGACCATGTGGCGGCACGCAATTTCCGCGTATCCGCGACGCGGGGGGCATGCGGCGCCCCGGTCGGCCCGCAGGCTTCCGCGCGTTCCGGTTCCGGACCGTCCATGAAAGGGCAAGATCATGCTGCTCGACGTGACAAGACCTTCGCTGAAGACGATCTCCGTCAGGAATGCCTGCAACGACGCGCCGGCAGGCCCGAAAAGGGACGCGGCCCTGAAGCACTACGCCGCCGCGGAAGACGCGCGGCTTGCCATGCGGGAAGCGGACGCCAACAAGCGACTCGACGCGGCGATCCACGCGCTGGGGTGACATTACGCGTTCGATGCGGGGCCGGTGCTGCCTCCTCTCACCTCAGGAGCGGCCCGGTCTGATCGAGGTACGCCGGATCGAACTCCGCCATCTCGACCAGCCGGTCGAGATCGTGAAACGTCACCTGGCCCTCGCGGAAGGTCACCAGCCCCGCCTCGCGCAGCTGGCGCAGGACGCGGTTGACGTGAACGGCACTCAGCCCCAGCGCGTCGGCGAGGTGATACTGCGTCAGCGGACAGTCGTAGCCGGTCCTGTCCCCGATGCCGACCAGCGCCAGCCGCGAGCCGAGCTCCAGCAGGAAATGCGCCATGCGGGCGTCCGCGTCGCGCCGGCCGATCCCGACGAGATGTTCGACCACCATCGCCTCGTCCCGCGAGGCCGCCCAGAGAATCGCGGTGGCAAGACGCGGCGTCTGGTCGAAGGCCAGCAGAAGGTCGCTCGTCAGCACCTCGGCCGCCTCGATATCCACGACGGGCTCGAAGCTGTGGTCCGAGGTGCGCAACAAGACGCTGCGCAGGCCGAGGAAATCGCCGGGCACCTGGAAGTCGACGATCTGGCGCGTCCCGTCGGGCTGAAGCTTGTAGGAACAGACCCACCCCGAGGACAGGATGAAGGCGGCCTGCCCCGACTGCCCCTGATGCACCATGTCCCGCCCGGCGGCGAAGGTCCGGCGACGCTGATGCAGGCGTTCGAGCACCGTCAGCTCCGCCTCCGACAGGGCGACGAAGGCCGCAAGCTTGCGCGTCAGCGGGCTGTCGGTCGTGATGCTCATGCGCCCCCTCGCCATGTCCGCAGTTCCCCGGAACCCGGTAACGGGATATTCCGTTCCGCCGACTGCTTCAGATCAGTCCGGCATAGCACATTTCCTGCGACAAGGAGGGATCACCCGGCGCGCCCCAACCATGCACGCCGCGTCGCAGCGAGGATTGCCAAAGATGCCCGACCAGACAGATCATGCCGGCAGGGCGGCGCTTTCGATCTCCGAGGCGCTTCTGCTTGCGATGAACGATCATGCGCTCCTGCCCGAGCACGAGATCATGGGGATTCTCCGCGATGCCGCGGCGACCCACGAGAACGCCACCGGCCCGGACGCGGACGCGCACCGGGAGGTGGCGGCGCTGATCAACCGGATCATCGCCGGCGGCAATTCGGTCCGCAGACCGTAAGCCCGACACGCCCGCCCCAGAGGACCCGAGATTGCCCGTGACAGCTTCTACCGAATCGCCCGTACCGCAGACCCTCCCCGCGGAGGCCACCATGCCGCAGGCGCAGGCCCCCTGCGACGGCCCCGCCCCGACGCAGGACGCGGCCTGCCTGAGCGCGTCCGAGTGGACGCGCCGGCTGACGCGCTATCGCCAGCCGATCCCCGCGCGCAGCGTTTTCGAACTCGCCGTGACCCTCGCCCCCTTCATCGCGATCTGGGCGGTGGCCTGGTGGATGCTGTCGATCAGCACCGCATTGGCCGTGGCCCTTGCGCTGGCGAACGCGGCCTTCCTCGTCCGACTGTTCATCATCCAGCACGATTGCGGGCACGGATCGCTCTTCCGCGACCGGCGCCTCTGCGACTGGATCGGTCGCGGGCTCGGCGTTCTCACGCTGACGCCCTACGATGTCTGGCGCAGGACCCATGCGACCCACCACGCCACGACCGGCAACCTCGACCGGCGGGGCGTCGGCGACATTCCGACGCTGACGGTCCGGGAGTATCGCGAAAAGGGATGGCTCGGCCGGTTCCTCTATCGCCTGCTCCGCAATCCCGTCGTCCTGTTCGGGGTGGCGCCGTTCTACAGCTTCTTCCTGCAGAACCGCCTGCCCGTCCAGCTGATGCGCTCGGGCTGGCGCTACTGGGTGAGCGCGATGGCGACGAACGCCGCCATCGGCCTCGCCCTCGGCGTCATCGTCTGGCTGGGCGGCTGGGACGTGCTGTTCTTCGTGTTCCTGCCCACGATGCTGCTGGGCGCGATCGCCGGCATGTGGTTCTTCTACGTCCAGCACCAGTTCGAGGAGACCAGCTGGGCGCACGAGGACGACTGGACCATCCAGGAGGCGGCGCTCTACGGCAGTTCGCACTACGACCTGCCCGGCATCCTGCGCTGGATCACCGGCAATATCGGCGTCCACCACGTGCACCACCTGGCCAGCCGGATTCCCTTCTACCGCCTGCCCGAGGTGATCGAGGATCACGAGATCCTCGCGAACACGCGGCGCATCACGCTCTGGCAGAGCTTCCGCTGCGCCCGGCTGCACCTCTGGGACGAGGAGGGCGGCAGGCTCCTGTCGTTCGCCGACGCCCGGGCGCTGTCCGCCTGAGCCTTGCGCGGTCGGTCCTCGTCGTGTCCCGCCGCGCGGTATCGCGTCGGGGCCCGGGCGTCGGCTTCGAGGGCAGTGTCGGCAACGCGCGATGGGCGCGCGCAATCCGTGTCTCGGGCAGGTTAACGCAGGTAAGTGCCCGGGCCGCGGAACCGCCGCACAATGGAGGCCGGAGGCTGCGGCAATCGCCGCGCAAGCTCCCGGCACAAGGAGAAACCGACATGAAGACGTCCAGGCTCACCTCACTCGCGCTTGTCGTGGCAGCCCTGTCCGCGTCTTTGGCGCTCCCGGCCTGCAACACGGTCGACGGCCTGGGTGAGGATGTCTCCGCAGGCGCGGATGCCGTCTCCGACGCGGCCACCGAAAACAAAAGGTATTGAGAATGGGAAGCGCCCCGCTCGAGGCTCCGGACGGTCGAAACGACCGCGCGCCGGTGCGCGCTCTCGGTGACCGGACCGACCTGCACGCCACGGAAGCGACCTCGCGCCTGGCCGCGCGCAAGGTCATCCACGACATGCGCAACATCCTGGCCTGCGCGCAGCTCCTGTCGGACCAGTTCCTGGAGCTCGAGGACCCGACGGTGCGGCGCTTGGCGCCGAAGCTTGCGGCCTCGCTCGACCGGGCCATCGCGCTTTGCGCGAGAACGCGGAACGAGGGCACGCCGTGGGGCGTCGCGCCGAACCGGCAGCGGCTGGCCCTGGCGCCGCTGGTCGAAGAGGTCGCCGGCACGCTCGATCTCGACCACGGGGAGATCCGCTGGACCAACGCCGTCGCGGCCACCGTCGAGATCGACGCCGATCC
>NZ_JAWLFS010000138.1:0-8019 GCF_041685465.1 Rhodosalinus sp.
TCCTCGAGGCCCCCGCCTGACGGCATCTCCCGCGACCGGCCAGAACCGAGCCCCGCGCGCGGAGGGGCGACCGCCCCGCCCCTTCTTCTTGGAAAAAATATCCTCGGGGGGTGAATTGGCCGCAGGCCAAGAGGGGGGCAGACGGCCCCCCTCACCTGCGCCGCGGAAGGATCAGGCGTCGGTCGGAACGATCGTCACCTCGACGCGGCGGTTGAGCTGCCGGCCCTCGGACGTCAGGTTGCTCGCCACCGGCTGCGCTTCGCCGGCGCCGCGCGTGACCACGCGCGTCGGCTGGACGCCCGCGCCCAGCAGGACGCCGGCCACCGCGCCCGCGCGCCGCTCCGAGAGGCGCTGGTTGTAACTCGCGTCGCCGGTGTTGTCCGTGTGACCGGTCACGTTGACCGCCGTGCCGGCGTAGCGCTGCAGGCTCGCCGCGAGCGTCCGCAGGTCGTCCTGGAAGGCCGGCTTCACCGTGGCGCTGTCCACGTCGAAGAGGACGTCGTTGGTGAAGCTCACGATCAGCTCTTCGCCCGTGTTGTCGATCGTGACGCCCTCCTGCTGGAGTTCGCGGCGCAGCTCCGCTTCCTGCCGGTCGAGGAGCGAGCCGGAGACGCCGCCCGCGATGCCGCCGAGGATCGCGCCCGCTGCGGCGTTGCGGCGCCGCTCCTCCGCGTCGTCGCCGCTGAGGGCGCCCAGCGCCGCGCCGATCCCGCCGCCGATCATGAGGCCCTGGCGGGTGTTGCGGTTCGGATCATCGGGCGCGGTGGCGCAACCGGCGAGCAGGAGCGCCGCGCAGGCGCCGGCGAGAATCGGTCTGGTCATCGGATCGTCCCTTTCGTCGCGCCCCGAGGTCCGGGGCCTGTGCGCAGACTACTGCACCGCGCGCGCGATAAAAACCGCTCTTGCCCGCGCGCGGGCGGCAATCCGCGCGGGGCTCAGACCTCGGTGCGCGCGGCTTCCCAGGCGAGCATGGCGCGCTTGACGGGGAGGCCCCAGTGATAGCCCGTCAGGCGGCCCGAGGCGGCGATCGCCCGGTGGCACGGGATGAGCCAGGCCACAGGGTTGCGCCCCACCGCGGCGCCCGTGGCGCGGGCGGCGGCCGGGGCGCCGGCGGCCGCGGCGAGCGCGCCGTAGGTCGTCACCTGCCCTGTCGGCACGGCGAGCAGCGCCTCCCAGACCTTGATCTGGAAGGGCGCGCCGAAGACGTGGAGCGCCGGGCGCCCGCCCCGACCGAAGGCCGCGGCGACCCAGTCCGCGACCGCCTCCGGCGCGGCCTCGAGGCGCGCGGCGGGCCAGCGCGCGGCGAGATCGGCGAAGGCCGCCTCGCGCCCCACTTCCTCCGCGAAGGCGAGGCCGCAGAGCCCGTGCGTCGTGCCCATCGCCAGCACCTCGCCGAAGGGGCTCGGGAACCAGCCGTAGCGCAGCGTGAGCCCCGCGCCGCGGCGCGCGTAGTCGCCCGGGCACATCGCCTCCCACCTGAGAAAGAGGTCGTGCAGCCGCCCCGCGCCCGACAGGCCCGCGGCCGCGGCCGCGTCCTGCACCGGCGCCGCCGCGGCGAGACGGGCGCGGGCGTGGCCGAGGGCCAGGTACTGCTGATAGCGCTTGGGCGAGACGCCGACCCAGCGCGAGAAGACGCGCTGGAAATGCGCCGCGCTCAGGCCGAGACGGCCCGCGAGCTCGTCGAGCGACAGCTCCCGGTCGGCCGCGTCGATCACGTCGAGCGCGCGGCGGATGACGTTGTAGTGATAGGCGTCCGCGTCGGTGTCCATGCCGCCCCCTCGCGTTGCAGTCCTGCATCGTATGGGGCCTGTCGCGCCCGTTCGCGACCCGGATGTTGCGCATTCCGGCGCCGACAGGCATGACGGGCCCCATGGCCGCACAGCTCGACTATCACGCCGTCCGCGAGATCTTCGCGCGGTTCCGCGCGGCGGAGCCGGAGCCCGAGGGCGAGCTTGCGCATGTCAACGCCTACACGCTGCTCGTCGCCGTCGCGCTCTCGGCGCAGGCGACGGACGCGGGCGTGAACAAGGCCACCGCCCGCCTCTTCGAGGTCGCCGATACGCCGGAAAGGATGCTGGCGCTCGGCGAGGAGGGGCTGATCGAGCACATCAGGACGATCGGGCTTTACCGCAACAAGGCGAAGAACGTGATGAAGCTCTCCCGCATCCTCGTCGAGGACCACGGGGGCGTGGTGCCCTCCTCGCGCGCGGCGCTGCAGTCGCTGCCGGGCGTCGGGCGCAAGACGGCGAACGTCGTGCTCAACATGTGGTGGCGATACCCGGCGCAGGCGGTGGACACGCATATCTTCCGCCTCGCCAACCGGAGCGGCATCGCGCCGGGCAAGGACGTGCTGGCGGTGGAGCGCGCCATCGAGGACCGGGTGCCGGCGGAGTTCCAGCTTCATGCGCATCACTGGATGATCCTGCACGGCCGCTACGTCTGCAAGGCGCGCAAGCCGCTCTGCGCGACCTGCCTCATCCGAGATCTTTGTGCCTACGAGGAGAAGAACCTGTGAAGACCTACAAGGTGGTCGGCATCGGCAACGCGATCGTCGACGTCATCAGCAACTGCGACGACGGTTTCCTGTCCACGATGGGCATCGACAAGGGTGTCATGCAGCTGATCGAGGGAGACCGCGCCGAGTTTCTCTACGAGGCGATGCAGGACCGCTGGCAGGCGCCGGGCGGCTCGGTGGCCAACACGCTCGCCGGGATCGGCAACCTCGGGCTCAGGACGGCCTTCATCGGGCGCGTGCGCGACGACGGGCTCGGCCGGTTCTACGCCGACGGCATGGTCGAGGACGGCACCGACTTCGCCAACCCGCCGGTGGCGGCGGGCGAACTGCCCACCTCGCGCTCGATGATCTTCGTCTCGCCGGACGGCGAGCGCTCGATGAACACCTACCTCGGCATCTCCTCCGAACTCGGGCCCGAGGACGTGGACCCGGGCGTGGCGGGCGACGCCGAGATCCTCTTCCTCGAGGGCTACCTCTACGACAAGCCCAAGGGAAAGGAGGCCTTCCTCAAGGCCGCGCGCGCCTGTCGTTCGGCGGGCGGCATGGCGGGGATCACCCTCTCGGACCCGTTCTGCGTGGACCGTCACCGGGAGGATTTCCGCAAGCTCGTCACCGAGCTCGACTTCGTGATCGGCAACGAGCACGAGTGGGAATCGCTCTACGAGACCGACCTCTCCGCCGCTCTGGAGCAGGCGGCGACCGAGAGCGGCCTGATCGTCTGCACGCGCTCGGGCCACGACGTCGTGCTCGTGCGCGGCGAGGAGGAGGCCCGCGTGCCGGTCGAGACGATCACGCCCGTGGACGCCACCGGCGCGGGCGACCAGTTCGCCGCGGGGTTCCTCTACGGCCTGTCCACGGGGCAGTCGCTGGAGGTCGCGGGCAGGATGGGCGTCGTCGCCGCGGGCGAGGTCATCACCCACTACGGGGCGCGGCCCGAGGCGGACCTGAAGGCGCTCTTCGCCGAGGCCGGCCTGCCGGTCTGAGCCGCCGCGGGAGGGGGGCTGTCTGCCCCCCTCTTGGCCTGCGGCCAATTCACCCCCCGAGAGTATTTGGACCAAGATGATGGGGCGGGCGGCGCAGGTCCCGGCCCGCTTTCGGGCGCGATCCCTCGGCGCGGAACGACGTCCTCGCGGGGCAGGCGGGGCGGCGGCGGCGCCTCACTCCACGGCGCGGATCAGCTTGCGCTCGAGGACACGCAGGACGGTGCGCAGGTCGTGGCCGCGCTTGAGCACCTGCCCGTCCATCCCGATGACGGCGTACTGCCCCTGGCGGTTGCGCAGCTTCGGCCGTTTCTCGATGCGGTAGAGGGGCTGCTCCGCTGTGCGGCGGAAGACGGAGAACACCGCGACGTCGCGCAGGAAGGACAGGCCGTAGTCCCGCCACTCGCCGGCGGCGACCATGCGGCCGTAGAGCGCGAGGACGAGGTTGAGCTCCGTCCGGTCGAAGGCGACGCGGTCGGAGCCCGACGCGGCGAGGGATGTGGGCGCGTTCATGTCGTGAGAATTGCGTCTCGCGCCGCGCAAATCAAGCGTCGGCCCCGAAACGACGGGCCAGCGCGGGCCCGGCCGGCGGCATCGGCGGCATGCGCGCGTCGCCCGCATCGAGCCAGGCCTCGGCCCGGGGAGCGAGCGCGCGCCAGGCGGCGGCGACGGCGGCGCGGGGCTCGGCCGGCGCCTCGGGCGGCAGCAGTTCGGCGGGGAGTTCCGGCCAGCGCAGCACCAGCCGGCGCCAGCGGTGGACGAGAAGCGTGCGCGCGGCCGCCGCGTCCAGCGGGCCGAGCGCGAGGCCCTCGAGCGCGGCGAGATCGGCGGCGAGCGCGGCGAGCGCGGCGCGATGCGCCTCGGGCAGGAGGGCGGCGGCGACGCCCGGCGCGAGGGCCGAGAGATCGCCGGTCACGGCGAGTTCGGCGTCCACCGCGGTCTCCTCGGGGATGAGCCGCAGGTTGGGGGCCACGGGCACGCCCCCGGCGCCATCGCCGCCCAGCGCGAGGGTCCAGCGTGTCACGGGCGCGTTGCGCGGGGGGGCGTAGATGCGCTCGGTCGCGGGCGCGAAGCGGGCGAGGCCGCTTTCCGAGAGACGGTAGAGGCTCGCGCGGCCCTCGCGCTCGGCCACCACCCAGCCGTCGCGGCGCAGGCGCGAGAGCGCGGTGCGCAGCGCCCCGGGCTCCACCCCCACACGCCCCAGCAGGCGCTGCAGCCGCGTGGTGGCGATGCGCCCGCCGCGCGGCTGCACGCTGTCGCCGAAGACGGTGATGACCAGCGACCAGATGCGTGGCCGGCCCTCGGCGAAGAGCGCCTCGATCAGCGGCGCGAGCGGGTCGGGGCGCGCGTCCATCTCAGCGCCGGTAGGCGACCATCGTGAGCAGGTCGTAGGTCGCGACCTGGTCGCCGTCCTGGTTGGTCATCGTCACGTCCCAGGCGACTTCGCCATACGCGTCGGTGCGCCGCGTCTTGCGCTTGCACGTCAGCCGGACCCTGACCCGGTCGCCCGGGCTCACCGGGGTCTGGAAGGACAGCGCGTCGAGCCCGGTGTTGGCCAGCACCGGCCCCGGGTCGGGCTGCACGAAGAGCCCGGCGGCGAAGGAGAGGAGCAGGTAGCCGTGCGCGACGCGGCCGGGGAAGAAGGGGTTCGCCTGCGCCGCGGCCTCGTCCATGTGGGCGTAGAAGGTGTCGCCGGTGAAATGGGCGAAATGCTCGATATCGTCGAGCGTCACCTCGCGCGCCTCGGTGTGGAGCGTCTCGCCGATCTCGATCTCGGTGAAGGTGCGCTGGAAGGGATGCGCGGGGCCGGTCTTTTCTTCCGCGCCCTTGACCCACTGGCCGCCGATGGCGGTCAGGATGTCGGGGCTGCCCTGCACCGCTGTGCGCTGCATGTAGTGCAGCACGCCGCGCACGCCGCCCAGTTCCTCGCCGCCGCCCGCGCGGCCCGGGCCGCCATGGACCATGTGCGGCAGGGGCGAGCCGTGGCCCGTCGATTCCTTCATCGAGGTGCGGTCGTTGAAGTAGAGCCGCCCGTGCCAGGCCGCGGCCTCCAGCGTGATCTCGCGCGCCACGGCCGGATCATGCGTGATGACGGAGGCCACCAGCGAGCCCTCGCCGCGGTTGGCGAGCGCGGCTGCATGCGAGAGGTCGCGGTAGGGCAGGAGCGTGGAGACCGGGCCGAAGGCCTCCACCGCGTGGACCGCCGTCGCGCTGTCCGGATCGGGGCAGCGGAACAGCATCGGCGGCAGATAGGCGCCCTCGGCCGGCGCGTCGATCAGCTCGAACTGGTCGGGGTCGCCATGGACGCGCTCGACCTCGCCGGCGAAGGCCGCCACCTTCTCCAGAACGTCGCGCTTCTGATCGGCGGAGGCGAGCGCGCCCATGCGCACGCCCTCGGCGTCCGGCCGACCGACGGTGGTCTTCGCCAGCCGTTCGCCCAGCGCCTCGGCCACCGCGTCCATCTGCGCCTCGGGCACGATCATGCGGCGGGTGGCGGTGCATTTCTGCCCCGCCTTCGCGGTCATCTCGGTGACGGCTTCCTTGACGAAAAGGTCGAACTCGGGCGTGCCGGGCGTGGCGTCGGGGCCGAGGATCGAGGCGTTGAGGCTGTCCTGCTCGGCGTGGAAACGCACGGAGCGGCCGATCAGGTTGGGATTCGTGCGCAGTTTCATCGCCGTCTCGGCCGAGCCCGTGAAACTCACCACGTCCTGCGGGCCGAGCCGGTCCAGCAGGTCGCCGGTGCCGCCGATGACGAGCTGCACCGCGCCCTCGGGCAGAAGCCCCGACTCCACGATCATGCGGAAACAGGCCTCTGTCAGGTAGCAGGTCTGCGTCGCGGGCTTCACGATGGCGGGCATGCCCGCAAGCAGGGTCGGCGCCAGTTTCTCCAGCATCCCCCAGACGGGAAAGTTGAAGGCGTTGATGTGCACGGCGACGCCCCGGAGCGGCACCGCGATGTGCTGGCCGAGGAAGCTGCCGCCCTTCGACAGCTGCTCGACCCCGCCGTCGAGATAGACATGACCGTCCGGCATCTCGCGCCGGCCCTTCGAGGCCATGACGAAGACGGTGCCGATGCCGCCGTCGATGTCCACGCCCCCGTCGCGGCGGGTCGCGCCGGTGAGCGGGTTGATGGCGTAGAGCTCTTCCTTGCGCTCGTGCAGGTATTGCGCCAGCGCCTTGAGCTTCTTGGCGCGCTCGTGGAAGGTCATGGCGCGCAGCGCGGGGCCGCCGGTCCGCACCGCCCAGTCGATCATCGCCTGAACGTCGAGCTCCGCGCCGCCGGCGCGGGCGATCTCCTTGCCTTCGACGGGGCCGACGATGGGGCGCGCGGCGGCGCCGGGCGCGATCCACTGGCCGGCGGCATAGCTTTCGGGTGCGAGCATGGGGTCCTCCCTCCGAGGTTCGCACGGAGCATGAACCCGGACGCGAGGGAAATCAACACTATTGACCGCGTGGTCGGTTTTGTGCAGGCTCGCGGCACCTTGAGGGAGGGGAGAGACATGACGCCTGAGGAACGGGCGCGCCTCAGCGCCGACGCCATGTGGGCGAACGACCGCGCGTCGAAATTTCTGGGCATCAGCCTCGACGCCGTGGGGCCCGGGACCGCGACCATGTCGTTCGAGGTGGCGGATCACCATCTCAACGGGCACGACATCTGCCACGGCGGCTACATCTTCACGCTCGCCGACAGTGCCTTCGCCTTCGCCTGCAACAGCTACAACCAGACCGTGGTGGCGCAGATGAACGTCGTCACCTTCCTGTCGCCGGGCCGGAAGGGTGACCGCCTGACCGCCAGCGCCCGCGAGGTGAGCCGTTCGGGCCGCGCCGGCATCTACGACGTGGCTGTCACGGCGCAGGACGGGCGCGAGGTCGCGCAGTTCCGCGGCCATTCCCGGCAGATCGCCGGCCAGCATTTCGAGGAGGAGACATGACCGACGCCTATCTCTGCGAGGGCTGGCGCACGCCGATCGGCCGCTACGGTGGCGCGCTCTCTGCCGTGCGCCCCGACGACATGCTCGCCCATGTCATGCGCGAGACGGTCGCGCCCTTCGAGGGGCTCAGGATCGACGAGGTCATCATGGGCTGCGCCAACCAGGCGGGCGAGGACAACCGCAACGTCGCGCGCATGGGCGCGCTGCTGGCGGGGCTGGGAGAGGAGGTGCCCGGCACCACCGTCAACCGGCTCTGCGGCTCGGGGCTGGACGCCGTGGGCATGGCGGCGCGGATGATCCGCTGCGGCGAGGCCGAGGTGGTGCTGGCCGGCGGGGTGGAGAGCATGAGCCGCGCCCCCTTCGTCATGCCGAAGGCAGAGAGCGCCTTTTCCCGCAACAACGCCGTCCACGACACCACCATCGGCTGGCGCTTCGTCAACAAGCTGATGCAGAAGCAGTTCGGCATCGACTCGATGCCCGAGACGGCCGAGAACGTGG
Organism: Rhodosalinus sp.; assembly: GCF_041685465.1. Taxonomy (NCBI): domain Bacteria; kingdom Pseudomonadati; phylum Pseudomonadota; class Alphaproteobacteria; order Rhodobacterales; family Paracoccaceae; genus Rhodosalinus; species Rhodosalinus sp. Next base: position 7,926 of record NZ_JAWLFS010000138.1, read on the forward strand.
CCGCGGACTTCAACGTCGCACGCCACGATCAGGACCTCTTCGCCCTGCGCTCGCAGACCCGTGCCATGGCGGCGATCCAGTCGGGCCGCATGGC